>CALIDR010000065.1 GCA_938022295.1 uncultured Burkholderiaceae bacterium | reverse complement strand
GTCTTGGCGTTGTCCATGCTTGCTTCTCCTGCAGTGCGATCGTGGAGGGAATGCCGCGGCACGTCGGTGCAGCCGCGCGGCGCCGGGAGTGCCTTCGACGCCGTTTCGTGAGCGGGCCGACCGACGCGAAGTCAGCTTAGCGACGCCAGGCCCGCCCGGCGCACAAGCGTGACGATCGCCGCGATGCACGAAATCGATCGCCTCTACCCGGCGCGACACCCGCGACGCAGCCGCCGCGTCGGGCGCAGGCGCATCGATACCCCGACCGCGTCGATCGGCGTCGAACGCGTGACCGTACGACTGGATTGCGGGCGCGGTGTTCCCGCCACGTCTGGACTGTCCGCCGGGCGACGCTGTGCCCATCGGGATGGAGGCGGCACCGACTGGATCGCACGGGCGCGCTGGCGGGGGCCGGATCGGCGGGGCTTCAGCCCCACTGCACCTCGCTGGCGGTGCGGCGCACGACGACGCGGCCGTGGCGGATCGACGCCAGCGCGTGCCCCTGCGTGCGCAGCACTTCGTAGTCGCTGTCGGCTGACAGCAGCACGAGGTTGGCCGGCCGACCGGGTTCGATGCCGTAGCGCTCGCCGAGCGCCAGCGTGCGCGCGGCGTGGTCGGTGACGAAGTCGAGCGCGCGCTGCAGGTCGTCGTAGCCGAGCATGTGGCAGATGTGCAGCCCGGCGTCGAGGATGCGCAGCAGGTTGCCGTTGCCGAGCGGGTACCAGGGGTCGACGATCGAGTCCTGCGCGAAGCACACGTTCAGGCCCGCGCGGTCGAGTTCGGGCACGCGCGTCAGGCCGCGGCGCTTCGGGTAGGTGTCGAACCGCCCCTGCAGGTGGATGCTCTCGGTCGGGCAGGAGACGAAGTTCAGCCCTGCCTGCTTGAGCAGCCGGAACAGCTTGGAGCAGTACGCGTTGTCGTACGAGCCCATCGCCGTCGTGTGGCTCGCCGTCACCCGCGGGCCCATGCCGCGCACGCGCGCCGCCTCGGCCAGCACCTCGAGGAAGCGCGACTGCGGGTCGTCGGTCTCGTCGCAGTGCACGTCCACCAGCCGGTCGTGGCGCTCGGCGAGGTCCATCAGGAAGTGGACCGACGCCACGCCCTGGTCGCGCGTGTTCTCGAAGTGCGGAATGCCGCCGACCGCGTCCACCCCCATCGCGACCGCCTCCGCCATCAGCGCGCGGCCGCCGGGGAACGACTCGATGCCCTCCTGCGGGAACGCGACGACCTGCAGGTCGACCAGTTCGCGCGCCTCGTCGCGCACCTCGAGCATCGCCTGCAGCGTGGCCAGGCCCGGCTCGGTCACGTCGACGTGGGTGCGCACGTGCTGGATGCCGTGCGCGGCGAGCATGCGGATCGTGCGGTGGGCGCGGCTCTTGGTGTCGTCGCGGGTCACGAGCGCCTTGCGCTCGGCCCAGCGCTCGATGCCCTCGAACAGCGTGCCGCTGAGGTTCCACCTCGGCTGGCCGGCGGTGAGCGCCGCGTCGAGGTGGATGTGCGGCTCCACCAGCGGCGGGATCACGAGCCTGCCGCCGGCGTCGAGCGTGTCGCCGTCGGGCGCGGCGACGGGCAGCGCGTCGGCCTGCGGTTCGACGGCGTCGATGACGCCGGCAGTCCAGCGCACGGTGAACAGGCCCTGGCGGCGGCGCAGGCGGGCGTTGACGATGCGGTTCATCGGTGGCTCGGGTCGTGGAGGGGGTTGCGACGGCAGGCGCCATCATCGCCGCTGCGGCGGCCGCACGTCAGTTCCAGCGCCAGCTCCAGATGACGTCGATCGCGGTGTCCTCGCCGGTCTGGGCGCGCACCGTGATGCGGCGCGCGACGCGGTAGATCAGCTGCCAGCTGCCGGAGGTGGCGTTGATGCCGCGCTCGTAGGCGACGAAGAGGTTGCGCCCGACCTGCTTGCCCACCGTCACGACGGTGCCCTGCACGTCGCCGTTGCCCGTCGGCGCCACCGTCAGCTGGTCGATGCCGAAGGTGCGTAGCAGGTTGGCCGTCGGTCCTTCGCCTTCGCCGGCCAGCAGCGCCATCGCCGCGCCCTGCAGCAGCGCGGCCTCGGCGCGGCCGACTTCGGTCGGCGCGCGGCCGAGGATCAGCCACGCGAGCACCTCGGCGTCGGCCATCGCCGGATCGCTGAACAGCCGCACGCGCGGGCTCTGCGCCGTGCCGCCGATCTCGACCCCGGCCACGACCTCGAGGTTGGGCCGGATCGCGAGGATGTCCAGCCGCGGGTTGTCCGGCGCGCCGGTGAAGATCACGCTGCCGCGCTCGTTGCGCAGGTTCTGGCCGTAGGCCTTGTAGCTGCCGTCCTCGGCGCGCACGGTGCCGGCCAGCGCCGGGCGGCCGCCCGGGGTGGTCAGCACGAGGTTGCCGCGCAGCAGCGTGTCGAGCCCGCGCCCGCGCAGCCGCAGGTCGCGGCCGAGGTCGATCGCGATCTCGACGGCGACCCGTCGCCGCGGCGGCGGGGCGGCGGCCGGCCCCGGTTCGGGCGCGACCTCGCCGCGGCGCACGACGGTGACGTCGGGGTCGAGCGTCGGCGCGTCGCTGCGCGTGAAGTCGATCAGCCCGCGGTCGACGCCGAAGCGCCCGTCGACGCGGATCGCGTCGAGGTCCAGCAGCATGTCGGCGCGGCCGCTGACGGCCACGCGCCGGTCCACCCGCGACAGGACCTGGAACCGATCGGCCACCAGTTCGAGCCGCGCCTGCGGCTGGGCGCCGAAGCTGGCGCCGCCGGTGACGTCGACCGTGCCCTCGCCGGCACGCAAGCGCAGCGTCTCGACGCGCGCGTCGGCGCCGCGCAGCGTGGCGAGCAGTTCGCCGTCGCGCACGTCGACGCCCTCCAGCAGGTTGCGCACCGCGAGCTGACGGCCGACCACCTCGCCGACGTATTCCGGCGCGCCCAGGCGGCCGCCGATCGAGGCGCTGGTGCGCAGCGAGCCGCCGAACCGCCAGCCGGGCGGCGCCCACGGCGCCCAGGTGCCGAGGTGGTCGACGCGAAGCTCGAGCACGCCTTCGAGCGGCGTCGCGGCGTCGGGCCAGCGCTGCGGCGCGGCCACGCGCGCGACCTGCGCGCCCGCCAGCACGCCCACCTGCGCCGCGGCCACGCCCTGGGTCAGCGTCCAGGTGCCCTCGCGCGCCGTCAGTGCCAGGCGCAGGTCGGTGAAGCCGAACGGCAGCCGGTTGCCGTTGTCGCGCACGCGCAGGTCGCCGCCGCGGCGCTCGACGACGACGTCGGCCTCGACGCCGTCGGAGCCGTCGCGCAGCCGCAGGCGCAGCGTCGCGCCGAGCGTCAGGTCGCCCTCCCAGCCGAACTGCGGCTGCGCGCGCGCGAGCCACGGCGCCACCGCGATCGGCTCGATCTCGGCGTCGGCGGCGAACCCGCCGCCGGCCGACCATTGCAGCTCGGTCCAGCGCAGCGCGGCGTCGAGGACCTGCAGCCGGCCGGGCTCGGCGCGCACCGCGAGCGGCGCCCCGGCGGCGTCGTGCCGCACCTGCAGCGCCAGGCCGCCGGCCTGCAGCCAGCCGCCTGCGCGCGGCGTGCCGTC
>CALIDR010000064.1 GCA_938022295.1 uncultured Burkholderiaceae bacterium | reverse complement strand
AGCAGCAAGCCTGCCGTGGCCCCGGTGCCGCTGGCGCCGGCGCACGCCTGATCGAGCCGTACAGGAGCAAAGAGCCATGGCACAACACGCCCAGCCCCGCGGTCACGAGAAGATCGAGACCAGCAACTTCCTGATGATCGTCCTGATCCTGGTCACGGTCGCGATCGGTGGCATCGTCGAGATCGTCCCGCTGTTCTTCCAGAAGTCGACGACGCAGCCGGTCGAGGGCCTCAGGCCCTACACCGCGCTGCAGCTCGCCGGGCGCGACGTCTACATCCGCGAGGGCTGCTACAACTGCCACTCGCAGATGGTGCGGCCGTTCCGCGCCGAGACGCTGCGCTACGGCCAGTTCTCGCTGGCCGGCGAGTACGTCTACGACCATCCGTTCCAGTGGGGCAGCAAGCGCACCGGCCCCGACCTGCACCGCGTGGGCGGGCGCTACAGCGACGAGTGGCACCGCGTCCACCTGATGAACCCGCGCGACCTGGTGCCGGAGTCGAACATGCCGGCGTACCCGTGGCTCGCCACCGCGACGGTCGACCCGGCGTCGATGGCCTCGCGGATGAACGCGCTGCGCCGGCTCGGCGTGCCGTACACCGAAGAGGAAGTCGCCAAGGCCGCCGACGACGTGCGCGGCAAGACCGAGATGGACGCCGTGATCGCGTACCTGCAGGTGCTCGGCACGGCCTTCAAGTGACGACGCGGAGGCGAGCGCGATGGACGTCAACGACTGGCGCAGCCTGGTGACGGTGGCCGGCCTGGTGCTGTTCCTGGCCCTGGTCGCCTGGACCTGGAGCAGCAAGCGGCGCAGCGCGCACGACGCGGCCGCGCAGCTGCCCTTCATCGACAGTGAACCCGGCGGCGCCGAAGGCGGCGCGACGCCGACACCACAAGCGCGCACGGGCGCGAACGCAGGAGGTGGTCGTGAGTGATTTCTTCAGCAGCGGCTGGTCGATCTTCATCGCCGCCGTCACGGTGGTCAGCCTGTTGGCGTGCCTGGGCCTGCTGATCATCGCCAGCAAGCGCAAGGTGATGGCCAATGACAACACGACCGGCCACGTCTGGGACGAGGACCTTCGCGAGCTGAACAACCCGCTGCCGCGCTGGTGGATGTACCTGTTCGTGATCACGGTCGTCTTCGCCGCGGTGTACCTCGCGCTGTACCCGGGCCTGGGCAGCTTCCAGGGCACGGCCGGCTGGTCGTCGGCCGAGCAGTACCAGCGCGAGCGCGCGCGCCTCGAGGCGTCGATGGCGCCGGTGTACGCCAAGTTCGCCAGCCTGCCGGCCGAGGAACTGGCGCGCGACCCCCAGGCGATGGAGATCGGCCAGCGGCTGTTCCTCAACAACTGCGCGCAGTGCCACGGCTCCGACGGCCGCGGCAGCCTCGGCTTCCCGAACCTGACCGACAACGAGTGGCAGTGGGGCGGCAGCCACGAGCAGATCGTGGAGACGATCACGAACGGCCGCAACGGCGTGATGCCGCCGATGGCGGCGGCGGTCGGCTCGAGCGAGGACGTGCGCAACGTCGCGCACTACGTGATGAGCCTGTCGGGCACGGCGCACAACCCGGTCTTCGCGCAGCTCGGGCAGCCGAAGTTCGTCGTCTGCGCGGCCTGCCACGGCGCCGACGGCAAGGGTAACCAGGCGGTGGGCGCGCCCGACCTGACGAACAACGTCTGGCTGCACGGCTGGGGCGAGGCGGCGATCGTGCGCGCGATCACCAACGGCATCAACAACGTGATGCCGGCGCAGGCGCGCCTGCTCACGCCCGAGCAGATCCACGTCCTCGGCGCCTACGTGTGGGGCCTGTCCAACCCGACCCGGGTCGCGGGGCAGTGATTTCCTCGCAGGCCTAGAGAGCGTTCCTCGTGACCGGCAGTACGGCGTCCCCGCGCGCCGCCGAAACCGCGGGCGCCGGGCCGGCCCCGGCGACGACCGACGACGTCGCCGCCGAGGTCGTCTCGCTGTACCAGAAGCAGAAGAAGATCTACGCCCGCGCTGTCAGCGGCTGGTTCGCCGGCTGGCGGTGGGCGCTCGTGTGGCTGACGCAGGTCGTCTTCTACGGCCTGCCGTGGCTCGAGTGGAACGCGCGCCAGGCGGTGCTGTTCGACCTCGGCGCGCGGCGGTTCTACATCTTCGGCCTCGTCCTCTACCCGCAGGACTTCATCTACCTGACGGGGCTGCTCGTCATCTCGGCGTACTCGCTGTTCCTCTTCACCGCGATCGCCGGGCGGCTGTGGTGCGGCTACGCCTGCCCGCAGACGGTCTACACCGAGATCTTCATGTGGGTGGAGCGCAAGATCGAGGGCGACCGCGCGCAGCGCATGAAGCGCGACGCCGGGCCGTGGACGGCCGACCGCCTGTGGCGCTTCGCCGCCAAGCACGCCGCCTGGGCCGCGATCGCGCTGTGGACCGGCATCACGTTCGTCGGCTACTTCTCGCCGATCCGCGAGCTGGTGCCCTCGATCGCCGCGTTCGGCCTCGGGCCGTGGGAGACGTTCTGGGTCCTGTTCTACGGCTTCGCGACCTACGGCAACGCCGGCTGGATGCGCGAGCAGGTCTGCAAGTACATGTGTCCGTACGCACGCTTCCAGAGCGCGATGTTCGACAAGGACACGATGATCATCAGCTACGACGCCGAGCGCGGCGAGCCGCGCGGCACGCGCGGGCGCAAGACCGACCTCAAGGCCGCCAACCTCGGTCACTGCATCGACTGCGGGCTGTGCGTGCAGGTCTGCCCGACCGGCATCGACATCCGCAACGGCCTGCAGTACGAGTGCATCGGCTGCGCGGCGTGCATCGACGTCTGCGACTCGGTGATGGACAAGATGCAGTACCCGCGCGGCCTGGTGCGCTACGCGACGCAGAACGGCATGGCCAACCACTGGACGAGGGCGCAGATGATCCGGCGCGCCTTCCGGCCGCGGGTGCTCGTCTACACCGCGGTGCTCGCGCTGATCGTGATCGCGATGGGGGTGAGCATCGCGCTGCGCGCGCCGTTCAAGGTCGACGTCGTGCGCGACCGCGCCTCGCTCGCCCGCCTCGTCGAGGACGGCTGGATCGAGAACGTGTACCAGGTGCAGATCATGAACGCGCTCGAACGCGAGCAGCGCTACCTGATCACGGCCGGCGGCATCGACGGCGCGCGCATCGACACCGGCGGCGACGAACTGCGCGTGGGTGCCGCCGCGGCGCGCTGGGTGCCGGTGGCGGTGCGCATCCCGCCCGAGGCGGCGAGCGCCGCGGGCCCGGGCGCGCACCCGGTGACGTTCCGCATCGAGCGCCTGGCCGACGCCGACCACGACACCGCCGTCGTCGTGGAAAAATCGACCTTCATCGTGCCGCGCTGAAGCGTGCGCCTTCCAGGAGACACCCGATGAGCCGAGCCCGAGCGCACCCCGCCCCGCCCACGACGCCCTGGTGGCGCGTCGGCATGGTCTGGCTCGTGATCGGGGGGCCGCTGACGGTCGTCGTGGCCGGCATCGTGACGGCGGTGATCGCGATCCGCGGCGCCGACCCGGTGCTCGACACCTCGGCGCGCCAGACCGGCTCGCACGCCCCGACGGCGACGAGCCCGGCGATGCAGGCGCGCAACCACGCCGCCACGCCGGCGGCGGACTGACGGCACGCTCGAAGCCCGGCTGCGACGATGGCCACACCGCCGCTCGCCCGCCTCGCGATGACGGTGCTGTGGCCGTCGTTCCTGATGGCCGGCGTGCTCGAGATGCTGACGTTCGCCGTCGTCGACCCGCGCAGCCTGCACTGGTTCGGCGGCGCGCCGATCGACTGGCCGCCGATGGCCGTCTACACCGTCACGTTCTTCATCTTCTGGGGCGTGATCGCGGCCGGCAGTGCGCTCTCGCAGCTGTTGAGCACCCCGCCGCACGAGGCCGACGCGCCGGGCCGGTAGCGCAAGCCCGGCCGGACCGGCCGCCGCGAGGCTCAGCAGGCCGCCGTGCCGTTGACGAGCTTCTGCAGGCCGGCCTGGTCGAGGATCTGGATCTGGCGCTGCTTGACCTCGAGCAGGCCGTCCTCCTGGAACTTCGAGAACGTGCGGCTCACCGTCTCGAGCTTGAGCCCGAGGTAGCTGCCGATCTCCTCGCGCGTCATGCGCAGGATCAGCGACGACGCCGAGAACCCCCGCGCCTGCAGGCGCTGCGTCAGGTTGAGCAGGAACGCGGCCAGCCGCTCCTCGGCGCGCATGCTGCCCAGCAGCAGCATCACGCCGTGGTCGCGCACGATCTCACGGCTCATGATCTTGTGGAACTGGTGCTGCAGGTTCGTGAACTCGCGCGACAGATCCTCCAGCTTGTCGTACGGGATCACGCAGACCTGCGAGTCCTCCAGCGCGACGGCGTCGACGCTGTGGCGGTCGGTGCTGATGCCGTCCAGGCCGAGCAGCTCGCCTGCCATCTGGAAGCCGGTGACCTGGTCGCGCCCGTCCTCGGACGCCACGCAGGTCTTGAAGAAGCCGGTGCGCACCGCGTACAGCGACTGGAACGGGTCGCCGCTGCGGAACAGCGTCTCGCCGCGGGCGATGCTGCGGCGGGTGGCGACCATCGTGTCGAGCTGCTCGAGGTCGTCGTGCGACAGCCCGACCGGCAGGCACAGCTCGCGCAGGTTGCAGCTGGAGCAGGCGACGCGGAACGTGTCCGGGCGGATCGGGGGCAGGGTCGTCATGGGCGCGGCGTCTCGACGATGGGTCCGGCTCGCCGTCTCGCGCCTCGACAGTGCCGGCGCGTCGGCAGTCGGGATGATATGCCTCAAATCGGCGGGTTTCGCCCGATGCCCGCGATGCGATCGGATTGATTCACGTCAACCCCCTGCGCCATCCCGATGGGCACCATCGCGGCATGGACGCGCCGGTGGCCAAAGCGGCGAGCGACGTGCCGGTGCTGACGCCGGAGATGCTGGCGCGGCTGGACGTTCCCGGGCCGCGCTACACGTCGTACCCGACGGCCGACCGCTTCGTCGAGGCGTTCGGCCCGGCCGAGTACGCGCAGGCGCTGACGCAGCGCGCGCAGGGCGCGACGGTCGGCGGCACGACGCCGCTGTCGATCTACGTGCACATCCCGTTCTGCGAGTCGGTGTGCTACTACTGCGCGTGCAACAAGGTCATCACGCGCCACCACGAGCGCGCGGCCGAGTACCTGGCCGCGCTCGGCATCGAGATCGAGCTGCACGCCGGCGTCCTCGGCAGCGGGCAGGCGGTGTCGCAGCTGCATTTCGGCGGCGGCTCGCCGACCTTCATGAGCGACGCCGAGCTCGCGGCGCTGATGGACGCGCTGCGGCGGCGGTTCCGCATCGCGCCGGGCGCCGAGGTGTCGATCGAGGTCGACCCGCGCACCGTCACCGAGGCGCGGCTGCGCCACCTGGCCGCGGTCGGCTTCAACCGCATCAGCTTCGGCGTGCAGGACTTCGACCCCCAGGTGCAGAAGGCGGTGCACCGGGTGCAGTCGTTCGAGATGGTGCGCGACCTGATGGACGCGGCGCGGCGCCTGGGGTTCGAGTCGACCAACGTCGACCTGATCTACGGCCTGCCCAGGCAGACGCCCGAGTCGCTCGCGCGCACGGTGGCGCAGGTCGGCGAGCTGCGCCCGGACCGCATCGCGCT
>CALIDR010000063.1 GCA_938022295.1 uncultured Burkholderiaceae bacterium | reverse complement strand
TACGCGGCGCGGGCGTCGTCGACGTCGAGCGCGCGCAGCACGGCGCGCAGGGCTGCCCGCAGACCGGCCTCGCCGGTGGGGGGCGACCAGCGCTCGGCCGCGGCCGCCAGTGGCGCGGCGAGCAGCACGATGCCGAGGTTGGTGTTGCACGATACGGCCGCCCGGGTGGCGGCGACGGCGGCCTCGATGCGCCGACCCACCGCCGCGCCGGTTTCGGTGAGCGGGACAGCCGCCGCGTGCGCGCTGCGGACGAACAGCGTCGCGTCCATGCCGTGGCCGGGCGAGGCGACGCTGACATTGCCCGGCTTGCGCGCGGCGACGTCGAGCCCGCACGCCCAGACGAACGCCCGGCGCACGCGCGCCGCCGTCGCCGCGTCGGGCGCGGGTCGCGTCACGCCCGCCGCCGCGCGTCGTCGGCGGCGCAGCGGCGGTCCAGCAGGTCGTCGACGAGCCAGCGCGCGATGTCGCCCGCGGTGACGCGCTGCAGGCCCTGCCAGGCCGCCACGCCGTTGACCTCGATCACGAGCGGCCCGCCTTCGGACGGCATCAGGTCGACGCCGGCGTAGTCGAGGTCGAGCGCCTGCGCGGCTGCCGCCGCCAGGCGTGCGAGCTCGGGGCCGTCGCCGCGGTCCAGCGGCTGCGCGGCGCAGCGCGCGCCCTGGGCGACGTTGTGGATCCAGTGGCGGCCGATGCGCCGCATCGCCGCGCGGGCGACGCCGCCGACGACGAGCACGCGCCAGTCGTGGCCGGGCCGCGTGCGGGCCGGCACGAAGCGCTGCAGGTAGGCGACGCGGCCGTAGCCCGATGCCGGATCGTCGAGCGCCGGCAGCGGCACGTGGCGGCCTTCGGGGCGTGCGTCGTCGACGACCCAGCCCACGCGCTGCAGGCCCTTGCCCTGCGAGCCGAACAGGGGCTTGAGCACGAGCGCGCGGCCGGCCGCGCTCTCGCGCATCACCAGCCGCTGCGCGAGCTGCGGCGACTCGAGCGCCCACGTCGGCGGCGTCGGCACGCCGGCGGCGAGCAGGCGCAGCGTCGTCATCGACTTGTCGACGCTGCGCTCGATCGCGCGGGCGTCGTTGTAGACCGGCACGCCGAGCCCGCGCAGCGCGTGCAGCACCGCCAGGCGCCGCGTGACCTGCTCGAAGCTGCCGCCGGCGATGCCGCGCACGAACACGGCGTCGGGCAGGTCGCGGCCGAAGCCGGGCAGCGCGAGGCCGTGCCACGCGTGCGTGGTGTCGAGGCGCGCGTCGGCGAGGTCGAACGTCCGTCCCTCGATGCCGCGTGCGCGCAGCGCCGCGAGCAGCCGGCGGGTGTGCCAGCCGGTCTCGTCGGTCGCGATCGCGACGCGCCTGACCATGACGCTCACGCCGGCGCGGTCCACTGCCGGCGCAGCAGCTCCATCTCGAGCCGCCCGGCGTGCCAGGTGCGGCCCGACTCGAGGTGGCTGACCCAGACCTCGGCGGGGGCGAACAGCGCGCCGTCGAGGCGGTAGAAGTCGTGGCCCGCGGCGGCGAACAGCTCGGCGAACGGGCGCCCGTGGTCGCTCGAGTTCGTCGACGGCAGCCGCTGCGCGAGCTCGCGCGCGGCGTCGGCGTCGCCGGTCACGGTCAGGCGCACCTGGCCGCCGTAGAGGATGGCGTCGTTGGTGCGGCCCATCGCCTGCACGCCGTCGGCGCACGGTGCCGGCAGCGGCGCGCAGGCGCTGCCGTCGACGATGTGTTCGAGCGGGAACTTCAGCTCGTGCGCGCGGTGCAGGGCGACCTCGAGCACGCGCGCGACGACCTGCGTCGTGCCGGCCAGGCTCGTCGTCGGCGTCAGCACGATCGTCAGGCCCTGCGGCTCGAGGCCGCAGTCGCGCAGCAGCTTGTCGACGACGACCGCGGGCGGCGTGCGGTCGACCTCGAGCACGATCACGCCGCGATCGGCGGCGTCGCGGTAGCCGAGCTCGGCGAACAGCGCCTCCTTGGTCGCGAGCGCCCGCGCCGGCCCCGAGCCGAGGGCGAAGAACTTCCTGCCGCCCGTCTCCTCCTTGCTCGCGGCGAGGCTCCAGCCGGCGTACTGGCTGGCCAGGCACGCGAGCACCGGCTGCGAGCTGCGCACGTGCAGCCAGTCGGGCCAGCCGTGCCGGGCGTCGGCGCCGAGCCCGACCTCGCCGAGGCCCCCCATGCAGATCTCGGCCACCCGCAGGCCGGCTTCGACGCCGCCCCTCGCGCCGATGCCGGCGTCGACCAGCGTCACGCCGCGTTCGTCGCGCGTGACGGCCACGCGCAGCCGCGCCGCGTCGTCGACGAGGCGCGCCACCAGCGGGGCGGCGAGGTGGTTGACGCTCGGTGGCGCGACCGCGGGGACGGCGTCGGGGCTCATGGCGTTTCCTCGAGCGGTTGCAGGGCAGCGGCGACGGCGCCCGCGCGCCGCGCGAGTTCGCGTCGAACGGCGTCTTCGTCGCCCGCGTGCGCGGCCACCGTGCACACCGGCATCGCGGCGTCGAACGTGGCGGCGCCGACGGGCACGTCGTGCACGTGCGGGTCGTCGGCCAGGCGCTGCGCCGTCGCGGCGTCGATGCGGCCGCCGGTGGCGGCGTAGACGATCTCGTGCCCGCGCACCCCGTCGGGCGGGGGCACGGCGGCGGGCAGCCGGCCGTGCAGCGCGTCGACGTGCGCGCGCAGCAACCCGTGCGGCCACAGCGCATCGTACAGCGCGAGCGTGTCCGAAGGCCGCGGATTGATCTCCAGTGGCAGCGGACGGTCGTCGTCGGCGAGGAAGTCCAGGCTCGCCAGCCCGCGCAGGGCGAAGGTGGGCACGAGCGCGTCGAGCGTCGCCGCGACGCGCGCGCGCAGCGCCGGCGCGTCGACCGGGCCGATCGCGCCGTGGTAGACGTACGGGCGCGCGCCGAGCGGGCGCACGAGCAGGCGGCTGAAGCCGACGATGCACGCGCGCCGCCCGTCGGCGAGGAACAGCGCCGACATCGGCACGCCGGCGTGTTCGCGCTGCCAGTACGTGTGGACGTCGGGCCGCGACGGCGCGGCGCGCGCGATGTGCCAGCCGCCGCTGCCGCCGGCGTGCTTGCACAGCCAGCCCTTGGGGTCGGGCGGGGGCGCCAGCCGGACTTCGGGGTACGCGACCCGCCGGCGGTCGAGGGTCGAGAAGAACGTCGCCGGCGTGCGCACCGCCGCCACCGTGGCCGCCGGCGGGCCGAGCCGCGGCAGCGCCTCGCCGCCGGCGTCGAGCAGCCCGCCGGCCGGGTCGTCGAACCCGCTGCCGGCGATCCAGCCGGCGACCGCCGGCTCGCGCGCGGCCAGCGCCAGCGCCGCGCGCAGCCGCGGCCCGTCGACGCGGCCGCGTGCGGGGTCGCCGATCGGCAGCCACCGCGTGCTCGCGGCGCGGGTGTCGCGGTCGCCGTACAGGTCCAGCGCGACGACGCGCCAGCCGCCGCGGCGCGCCGACTCGGCGAGCGTGCGCGCCGACAGCGCCGCGACGACGATCGTTCCGGCGTCGGTCATCCCGCGCGGCTGCCGTGCGCGCCCGCGCTCAGGCGGCCTTCTCGGCCAGGAACTCGCGCGCCGCGGCGAACGCCTCGGCGAAGCCGAGCGCGACCGGCTGCTCGGCATTGCGCATGCGCACCAGCAGCCGGTGCTGGACCTGGTACTTCACGTTGCCGATCGCCAGCGCCCCGATCCCCACCGCGGACGTGCCGTCGATCGGCTTGCCGTCGTCCATCGGGCCGACGCCTGCCAGTCCCGCGGGCGGCACCGCGTTGACGTCGGCGGCGACCTTCATCCGCGTCGCGGCGGCGCGGTCGTCGGCGCTCATCACCTGCACGCCGGCGGCGGCCACGCCGATCACGACGTCGGCCTCGGCGAGCGCGGCGCGCAGGTCGTCGCGCCCGGCGCCCGAGGCGCCGTGCAGCGCGACGCCGAAGCGGCGCCCGGTCTCGTCGGCGGCGGCCTGCGCGGCGGCGGCGCCCTTGTGGCTCGACAGCACGGCAGTCGCCCCCTGCTGCGCGCACAGCACGGCGGCGATGCGGCCCACCGGCCCGCTGCCGCCGATCAGCAGCACGCGCCGTCCCGCCAGCGCACTGCCGTGGTGGCGCTGCAGCGCCGCCTCGACGCTGGCCACGAGGGCAGCGGCCGTCGTGTAGGCGCCGCTCGGGTCGGCGAACACCGAGACGACGAATGGCGGCACCATCGCCTTGCGCGAGCGCTCGAGCATGTCGGCGGCCAGCAGCGCGTCGCGCCCGCCGATGAACAGGCCCGTGCGCGCGACGCCCTTGGGGCCGCGCGAGAAGATCGCGTCCTGCGTCAGCGCGGCCACCGCCTCCGGGCCCACATGGCAGTACGGGACGACGATCTGGTAGCCGGCGTCGGCAGCCATGTTGACGTCGAACGGGCTCATCTGCGGCCCGGGGGTGAACATGTGCAGGATGTAGGGTCGTTCCATGGCAGCGGTGCCCGCCGCGCGCGGGCGGTTCGTCAAAGCGGGTGCAGCGTGGCGCCGTGCCGGCGCGCGCGCACGATGTGCGGCTCCAGGCGCGGGTCGACGAAGCCGGCCGCCCGCGCGGCGGCCAGCGCCGCCTCGGCGGCGGCAGGGGAGGGCAGCACGGCGAAGCCCGTGGGTCCCCACGAGCTCTGGCCGACGGCCGCCGGCGCGTGGTCGGCGATCCAGCCGAGCACCCGAGCGACGGCGGGGCTCGTGTAGGCGCTGCCGCCCTGCGCCGGCGCGAAGTGCGCGCCGAGCACCTGCTGCAACGCCGTCAGCCCGGCGGCGAAGGCGTCGAAGTCGCCACACGCAGCACCCGGCAGCACGCGCATCAAGACCTGGTGGCACAGGTCGGCGGCGGCCGCGCGCGGCAGCGGCGGCAAGGCGGCCAGCGCCTGCTTCTCGCGCTCGCCGCTCAGCCCTTCGCAGCCGCGGTCGAGCACGAGCAGCACCCGCCACGCCGCCGGCAGCGCCACGCGCGACAGCAGCGGTGCCGGCGAGCCGTCGGCCGCCGGCCCGCCGTCGAGCAGCAGCCCGCCGAGGTCGTAGCCGGCGATGCCCACGCCCGAGCGCAGGCCGCGGCCGGTCAGGCGGGCGATCTCGGGCGTCGTCGTCCGCCGGCCGGTGACGGCCGCGAACGCGTGGCCGACGGCCAGCGCGAGCTGCGTGCCCGAGCCGAGCCCGGCGTGCGCCGGCAGCGTCGCCACCAGGCGCAGCTGCAGCGGCGTGGCGTCGCCGGTGGCGCGGCGCAGCGCGTCGAGGTGGCGCCGGGCGCGCTCGAGCGCCCGGGGGTCGGCGCCGGCTTCGGCGGCGCAGGCGTCGGCGTCCGCGCGGCGCAGCTCGACGACGGTCTCGAAGCCGTCGACGACGAGGCCGAGGCTGCCGAAGCGCCGGCCGAGCGAGCCGCCGGGGTCGAGGAAACCCAGGTGCAGCCGCCCCGGCGCGTGCACGCGCACGGCCGCCGGCGGCGCGCCGCAAAGGCGGGCGTCGGCGGGCCAGAGCGTCGTGTCGTCGTGCACCGCGGCGTCGGCGCGCTTCAGGCCGAACCCGGGACCATGCCGGTGCCGATCAGGCGCAGGATCGCGGCGCTGCGCGCCGGCTCGGGCGGGCCGACGCGGCGCCGCTCGATCACGACGCCGACCGCGCGCACGTCGTCGAACTTGCGCGGCTTGGCCACGCGCACGCGCACCCAGCGGGCGCCGAACTCGATGAGCACGATGTGCGCAATCTGTTCCGCCAGCGACTCGAGCAGCTGCACACGGTGTTCGGCCAGCAGCCGCTGCAGGCGCAGCCGCACCTCGCCGTAGTCGATCGTGTCGGCGATGCGGTCGGTGTCGCACGCCAGCGGCCGCGGCGTGCCGGCGCAGACGTCGATCTCGAGCGGCTGCGGCTCGTGCAGCTCGCTGTGGTGGATGCCGATCACGGTCTGGCCGACGAAGCCCTCGATGAAGACGAGATCGAGCGGTTCGGCGTCCGGCTGCGGCTGGGCGGCGTGGCGGTGCGCGGCCAGGGGGTGGAGGGTCGACATCGAAGGTGCGGGTGGGGTGGGCGAGGGGCGCGATTGTGACGCGCCGGGCTGCAACTTCCGGGCCCGCCGGCGCCGCCCCCCGCGAAAACCCGACCCCGCCGATGGTCGGCCCCGATGGCCGCACCCGCCGCGTGGCGCCACAATGCGCCCCGGCCCGCCGTTGGGAGGGCCATCGAGGCAGGCCCCGAGACCTGCCGCAGGAGACAGACGATGAACACTGCCGTGCACGATCCGCAGCAGCATCTGCACCGCATCCTCGACGTCGTGCGCCACGGCTCGCGCAACGGCACGAGCGCCCTCGTGGCCGACTCGTGGGCGCGCTGCCTGGACGTGTTCCGCCTCGACCCCAGCCAGGCCCGACGGCCGGCCGTGCTCGATGCCGAGGCGCTGCGCGCCCACCGCGAGCGCATCGAGGACGTCATCGAGTGTGCGCGCTACGAGATGTCGACGCTGTACCAGCAGCTCGGCGACCCGCAGGCCGCGGTCGTGTTGACCGACACCGACGGCGTGATCCTGCACATGGCGAGCTCGCCCGAGTTCG
The DNA here is from genome assembly GCA_938022295.1 of uncultured Burkholderiaceae bacterium. Taxonomy (GTDB): domain Bacteria; phylum Pseudomonadota; class Gammaproteobacteria; order Burkholderiales; family Burkholderiaceae_C; genus Calidifontimicrobium. The sequence goes on along the minus strand of CALIDR010000063.1, from coordinate 5,043 downwards.
AGCGCGAGGTGCAGCCGCTCGGCCTCGAGGTCGGCGCGGTGTGGAGCGAAGCCGAGGCCGGCACCAACGGCATGGGCACCTGCGTGGCCGCCGCGCGTCCGGTGGCCGTCGTGCAGGACGACCACTTCTTCACCCACTACACGTCGCTCACCTGCTCGGCGGTGCCGGTGCACGACCCCGGCGGCGAGATCTGCGCCGTGCTCGACGTCAGCAGCCGTTCGCAGGTGCCGCAGCAGCACCTGCTGCTGCTGCTCGGCATGACGGCGCGGATGATCGAGAACCGGCTGATCGACCTGCGCTTCCGCGACGCCCACCCGATCCACTTCCACAGCCGCCCCGAGTTCGTCTACACGCTGCACGAGGGCAAGCTCGTCGTCGACCCCGGCGGCCGCGTGCTGGCGGCCAACCGCAGCGCGCTGACGCAGCTCGGCGTGGACAGCGTGCGCCAGATCCGCGGCCACCGGCTCGACCAGATCTTCCAGACCACGCTCGACGACATGCTGCAGCGCAGCCACCGCGCCGCGTTCCACCCCGTCGTCACCTACCGCACGAACGCGGCGCACCGCTTCTTCGCCGTCGCCCGCCAGCCCACGCGCTCGGTGGCCGTCGTGCGCGGCGCCGGCACGCCGGCCGGCGTCTCGGTGGCCACGCCGGTGCGCCCGGCGCAGCCGTCGCCCACCTTCGCCGACCCGGTGCTGCAGGCGCGCTTCGCGACCGCGCAGCGCGTGATCGCGCGCGGCACGCCGCTGCTGCTGCGCGGCGAGACCGGCGCCGGCAAGGAGGTCTTCGCGCGCGGCGTTCACGCGTCGAGCCCGCGCGCCAACGGCCCGTTCGTCGCGATCAACTGCGCGAGCCTGCCCGAGAGCCTGATCGAGGCCGAGCTGTTCGGCTACCGCGCCGGCGCCTTCACCGGCGCCGAGCGGCGCGGCCGCCAGGGCAAGATCGCGCAGGCCGACGGCGGCACGCTGTTCCTCGACGAGATCGGCGACATGCCGCTGGCGCTGCAGGCGCGGCTGCTGCGCGTGCTCGACGAGCGCATGGTCACCCCGCTGGGGGCCGACGAGCCGCAGAAGGTCGACTTCCAGCTCGTCAGCGCGAGCCACTGCAACCTCGGCGACCTCGTCGCCCAGGGTGCGTTCCGCCAGGACCTTTACTTCCGCCTGGCCGGCATCGAGATCGTCGTGCCGGCGCTGCGCGAGCGCAGCGACCGTGCCGAGCTGATCCGCGACGTGCTGGCCGACGAGGGCGCCGCCGACGCGACGATCAGCCCGGCGGCGTGGGACTTGCTGATGCGCCACCCATGGCCGGGCAACGTCCGACAACTGCGCCACGTCCTGCGCTGCGCCGTGGCGCTGGCCGACGGGGCGACGATCACGCCGGAGCATCTGCCGTCGCTGCGCGGCGACCCGTGCTGCGCCTCGGCGCCTTCCGACGCCGCGCCCGAGGCGGTGCCGGCGCTGGCGCCCGCGCAGGCGCAGGAGCGGCAGGAACTGCTCGACCTGCTCGAGTCGCAGCGCTGGAACGTCAGCCACGTCGCCAAGCAGCTCGGCGTCAGCCGCAACACTCTGTATCGGCGCATGCACAGGCTGCACATCCCGGTGACGCACAGCGCATGACCCCGCCGACCGGACGACGATGACCGCAGCCGCGGCGCGCCGGCGCCTGGCCTGGGCCGTCACCGGTTCGGGACACTTCCTCGACGAAGCGCTCGACGTCGCGGCCCGGCTGCCCGACGTCGACCTGTACCTGTCGGCCGCCGCCGAGGAGGTGCTGCCGATGTACGGCCGGCGCGTCGAGGCGCTGAAGGAGCGCTTCCGCATCTTCCGCGACAAGACGGCGAGCGCGGTGCCGGTGGGCACGCTGTACGAGGACGTCTACCACACCGTCGTCATCGCGCCGGCGACGAGCAACACGGTGGCCAAGTGCGCGTTCGGCATCAGCGACACGCTGCCGACCAACATGTTCGCCCAGGCCGGCAAGCTCGGCATCCCGAGCATCGTGTTCGCCTGCGATACCGAGCCGGTCGTCGTCACCCGCGCGCCGCACGACTGGGTGACGCTGCGCCCGCGGCGCATCGAGTTCGACAACGTCGAGCGGCTGCGCGCGATCGACCACTGCCTCGTCGTCACGAGCCCGGCCGAGCTCGCCGCCGCGCTCGACGCGCGCCTGGCCGAACTCGCCCGGCAATGGAACACATCGTCTTCCTGACCGGGCGGCTCGCGCAGGCCGCGCTCGAGCGCGTGCTGGCGTCGATCGAGCCGCCGGGCGCCGAGACCGCGTTCACGTGGGAGGTGCGCGAGATCGGCCTGCAGGTCGCGGCGCTGATGACGGCCGAGATGATCCGCCGCCGCGTGCCGCGGCCGGTGGCGGCCGACCGCATCGTCGTGCCCGGCCGCTGCCGCGGCGACCTGCAGGCGCTCACGGCGCACTTCGGCGTGCCGGTGCAGCGCGGCCCCGACGAGCTGAAGGACCTGCCGCAGCACTTCCGCCGCCAGGCGCGGCCGGTGCCGCTCGACGCGCACACGGTCGCCATCTTCGCCGAGATCGTCGACGCGCCGCGCCTCGCGGTGGCGCAGATCGTCGAGCGCGCGCGCGCGCTGCGTGCCGACGGCGCCGACGTGATCGACCTCGGCGCGCTGCCCGAGACGCCGTTCCCGCACCTCGAGGACGCCGTGCGCGCGCTGAAGGCCGAGGGCTTCACGGTCAGCGTCGACTCGATGCAGCCCGACGAACTGCTGCGCGGCGGCCGTGCCGGCGCCGACTACCTGCTGAGCCTGAACGTGCAGACGCTGTGGATCGCCGACGAAGTGGCGGCCACGCCGGTGCTGGTACCGCTCGCGCCCGGCGACGAGGCGTCGCTGTGGGCGGCGGTCGAGCGGCTGCAGGCGCGCGGGCGGCGCTTCCTCGCCGACGCGATCCTCGACCCGATCCCGTTCGGCTTCCTCGCCTCGCTGTGCCGCTACCAGCGCCTGCGCGAGCGGTTTCCCGACGCGCCGATCCTGCTCGGCGTGGGCAACCTCACCGAACTGACCGAAGCCGACACGAGCGGCATCCATGCGCTGCTGCTCGGCATCGCCGAAGAGCTCGGCGCGGCGGCGATCCTGACCACACAGGTCAGCGGGCACTGCCGCCGCGCGGTGCGCGAGGCCGACTGGGCGCGCCGCATCATGCACGCCGCCGGCACCCACCGCACGCTGCCCAAGGGCCTGTCACCGGCGCTGATGACGGTGCACGACAAGCACCCGTTTCCCGACACCGCCGACGAGATCGCCGCCACCGCCCGCGCGGTGCGCGACCCGAACTTCCGCGTCCAGGTCAGCGCCGAGGGCCTGCACGTCTACAACCGCGACGGGCTCAGGCGCGGCACCGACCCGTTCGAGTTCTGGCCGCGCCTGGGGCTCGAGGGCGACGCCTCGCACGCGTTCTACATGGGCGTCGAGCTCGCGCGTGCGCAGATCGCCTGGCAGCTCGGCAAGCGCTACGTGCAGGACCGCCCGCTCGACTGGGGCTGCGCCGTCGAGGCGCCGGCCGAGGACCTCGACGCCTGGTGCGCGCCGGGCCCGACGCGCGCCGCGCCCGAGCCCGAACCTTCCGGCGGCCCGAACGCCGCGGTCCCGAGCCCGCATGCCTGAGCCGATCTACGAAACCGTCGTCACGACGCAGGCCGCCGACGGCACCGTCCACGTCGCGCCGATGGGCGTGCGCTACGTCGGCGACGGCGACGTGCTGCTGATGCCGTTCAAGCCGTCGACGACGCTGGCCAACGTGCTCGCCACCGGGCGCGCGGTGCTCAACGTGCTGACCGACGTGCGCGTGTTCGCCGGCTGCGTCAGCGGCGCGCGGCGCGAGTGGCCGACGCTGCCGGTCGAAGGCGGGGTGCGCCTGGCCTGCGCGCTCGGCCACGCGAGCCTCGCGCTGCGCGAGCACGTCGACGACGCGCAGCGTCCACGGCTGCGCCTGGCGCGCGTCGCCGAGGGCCGCCACGGCGACTTCCGCGGATTCAACCGCGCGCAGGCGGCGGTGATCGAGGCGGCGGTGCTCGTCAGCCGGCTGCACCTGCTCGCCGCCGAGAAGGTCGACAGCGAACTGCGCCACCTGCAGATCGCGATCGACAAGACGGCCGGCCCCGAGGAGCTCGAAGCGTGGGCCTGGCTGCGGCAGGCGGTCGCGCGCCACCGCGCCGCGACGCCGGCGAACGACCGGTGATGCGGCTGCTCGTCAGCGTGCGCGACGCGGCCGAGGCGCTGGAGGCCGCGGGCGCCGGCGCCGACCTCGTCGACCTCAAGGACCCCGCCCGGGGCGCACTCGGCGGCCTGCCGCCGGCGGCGATCGCGCCGATCGTGCAGGCACTGCGCCGCGCGCACCCGCACGTGCGGATCAGCGCGACGATCGGCGACGTCGATCCGTCCCCCGCGGCGCCGGTGCTGGCACGCGTGCAGGCGGTGGCAGCCGCGGGCGTCGACGACGTGAAGGTCGGCGTCGCGCCCGGGCCAGGGGCGCCGGCGCTGCTGCGCGCGCTCGCCGGCCTGCCGGCGTCGGTGGTGCCGGTGCTGCTCGCCGACGACGGCGTCGACCTGGCGCTCGTGGACGCCGCGATCGCGCCGGCGGCGTTCGGCGCCGTGATGCTCGACACCGCCGCCAAGGGCGCCGGCAGCCTGGTGCAGCGGACGCCGACGGCCGCGCTCGCGGCGTTCGTCGCCCGCGTGCGCGCCAGCGGGCGGCTCGCTGGCCTCGCGGGGGCGCTGCGGCTCGACGACGCCCCGGCGCTGCGGCGGCTCGGGCCCGACTTCGCGGGCTTTCGCAGCGCCGTCTGCGCGGACGGCCGCGCAGGGCGGCTCGAGCCGGCGCGGGTCGGCGCGTTGCGGGCGGCGCTCGCTTCGACCGCGGCCGTCGCCTGACGTGGTCGCACGCGGGCGACGAGGCGGGCGCCGCGGCGCTGCGTCCCTCGCCGCCGCCGTCGCCCGCTAGCGGCAGGCCGGGCCGGCCGTTGGGCAGCCGCGCCCCGGCAACGGACGCAGGTTCGGGTGCCTCCGGCGACCGCCG
>CALIDR010000062.1 GCA_938022295.1 uncultured Burkholderiaceae bacterium | reverse complement strand
TGGCCGCGCACCCGGCGCGCTGGATCGCGCTCGGCTTCGGCAGCGGGTTGTCGCCGTGGGCGCCGGGCACCGTCGGCACGCTGTGGGCGTGGCTCGCGTTCGTCGTGCTCGGCCGCTGGCTCGACGACGCCGGCTGGGCGGTCGTGATCGCCGCCGGTCTGCTCGTGGGCTGGTGGGCGTGCACGCGCACCGCGCGCGACCTCGGCCAGGGCGACCCGGGGGCGATCGTGTGGGACGAAGTGGTCGCGTTCTGGATCGTGCTCTGGCTCGTGATGCCGGCCGGCTTCTGGGCGCAGGCCACGGCGTTCGCTCTGTTCCGCTTCTTCGACGCCGCCAAGTGGGGTCCGGTGCGCTGGGCCGACCGCGCGTTCAAGGCCCCTGCCGGCGCGCAGCCGGGCTGGGCGCAGGGCTTCGGCATCCTGTTCGACGACCTCGTCGCGGCGCTGCTGACGCTGCTCGTGATCGCGGCCTGGCGCTGGATCTGACCGCTGCGGCCATGCTCGACCTCGCCGCCGTCGAACCGCTCGTGCTGCCGCTGGCGCAGGCGCTGCGCGCGCGCGGCTGGCGGCTCGCCACCGCCGAGAGCTGCACCGGCGGGCTGATCGCCGCCGCCTGCACCGCGGTGGCCGGCTCGAGCGACTGGTTCGAGCGCGGCTTCGTCGTCTACAGCAACGCCGCCAAGGTCGAGCTGCTCGGCGTCGACCCGGCGACGCTGGCCGCCCACGGCGCGGTGAGCGAGCCGGTCGCGTGCGCGATGGCCGCGGGGGCGCTTGCCCGCTCGCCCGCCGACCTCGCGGTCGCCGTCACCGGCATCGCCGGGCCGAGCGGCGGCACGCCCGACAAGCCGATCGGCCTCGTCTGGCTCGCCTGGGCGGTGCGCGGCGGCGCGGTGGGCGCCACGCGGCTGCGACTGGGTGGCGACCGCGCCGCGGTGCGCGCGGCGACGGTGGCCGCCGCGCTGCAGCAGGCGCAGGAACTGGCGCGGCCGTGACCGCGCCGGGCGGGTCGGCTCAGCTCAGCGCCTGCTCGATCTCGGCGAACGTCGAGGCGATCGCGATCGTGTGCAGCGGCCGGCCGAGCTGGCGCTCGACCTGGGTCGCGGAGAACAGCCCGCGGATGCGCGGCGGCGCGGCGGCGGTGGCGTGCTCGGCCACCAGCAGGTGCGGGCGGCCGAAGCGGCGCAGCGTGGCCACGACACGGGCGACGGTGGCGTCGGCGAGCGAGGCGAAGTCGACCACGTCGACTTCGGGCAGGCGCGTCATCACGTCGGCCACGCGCAGGTCGGCGTAGGCCCCGCCGCGGCGGTGCAGCACCTGCATCGGCCGCTCGCCGTGCAGGTCCACCGCGCCGACGATGCCGTCGACGCAAGGCATCCGCTCGACGACGAACAGCAGGCGAACGCCGCGGCGGATCATCGCCTGCTCCGCGAGCGCGAGCGGGGTGTCCGGGTGGACGGTGGCCGCGCGCACCTGCGTGAGGTCGGTCATCACCGCCAGCGCCGGCGAATCGAGCGTCACCGGCGGCGCCGGCGGCGGCTCGGCCTGGGCGATGCAGACCCCCTCGTCGAAGCGAAACGTCGGCAGGGCCTTGTCGTTCATGGGTCTCCTCCGATGCCCACCGGGGCTGCGCAGGGCGGCCAGGGTGGGCACCGCGCCGCGCCGGCCGCACGCGGCGCGCGACGGCTGCGGGCAATGGTGGGGCAGATCGGGGCTGGCTGCAATGGCCCGGCGCGACGAGGGGTTCCGCCTGCCGGCGCCATTTGCGGCCGACGCTGCCGTGCGCGTCGCCGCAGGGCGTCGGGTTTGCCCCCGTGACACCGCGGGCGCGAGCGGCGACGCTGGGCGCCGACCCCACCACCGCGCCCGTGCCCATGTCGCCCCACGTCGGCCTTGCCGTCGCGCAGCGGATCCGAGGCGGCCTCGTGCGGCTGCCGCGCCGCGCCACGCTCACGCTGGCCAGAGCCGCCAGCGCCACGCTGCTCGCCGCTCTCGCCACCGCAACGCCCGCGGCCGACGACGCCTGGCCGGTCGCCGGCCGGCAGGGCATCGTGCAGCTCGTGATCGTGCCGGCCGACCAGGCGCGCGACCGCGAGGCGTACCGGCGCCAGGCCGAGCGGCTGTGCCCCGACCCCGACGCGGCGTGCTTCCTGAACTTCTACACCAACACGAGCGGCGCGCCGCTGGCGGTGCCGCTGCCCGACGCCATCGCCGCCGAGGCCACCGCCACCTACCGCCGCTCGCCCAAGCGCGCCGCCGAGAGGTTCTCGTGGAGCTGCCGGGTGATGCCGAACGGCGCCGGCTGTTTCTGACCGCGGCCGCTCAGTCGACGAAGATCACGCGCACGATGCGCCACTCCTGCGGCCCGTCGGGGCTGCGCGAGCAGCCCAGCGGCTCGGGGGCGGCGCCGGGCGCGAGTTCCGAGCGCGAGCGGTCGCCGGTGCCGACGTTCATGTGGTAGCGGTCGAGCCAGACGCGGATCTTGCGCGTCGGGTGCGTGTTGCGGACCTGGATCTGCACGCCGTTGCGCAGCACGCAGTTGCCCGTCGGCTCGGTGACGAACTCGACGTAGCGGCGGGGGTCGTCGTCGGCCGCGCGCGCCGACGGGAAAGCGTGGAGCGCGAGCAGGCCCGCGGCGAGCGCGGCAGCGGCGACGCGGCGGCGTGTGGTCGGCAAGGGCGGTGCAGGTGCGAGGTTGGGCATGGAGGCTTCGTGGCGGGATCGCTTCGCGGTGGGCCGGGCCGTGGATCTCGGCTGCGGGCGAGTGCGCGATCTTGCCTCGGATCGGCATCGCGCCGCCGGCGGCACGCGCTCACGCTTCGGCCAGCGCCTGCGCCAGCCGCCGCCGCTGTGCCGGCGTGGGCGGCGGCACGCGCAGCGTGGCCATGTTCTCGTCCATGTGCGCCGGGTCGGTCGTGGCCGGGATCGCGCACGTCACGCCGGGGTGCGACACCTCCCACGCCAGCACGAGCGCGGCCCAGGTCGCGATGCCGAGCTCGGGCCCGACCCACGCCGGCAGCGGCCGCCCGGCGAGCCGCTGCAACGCCGCGCCGCCGTCGAACGGGCGGTTGACGATGACGGCCACACCGCGGTCGGCGGCGAGCTCGATCACCCGCTCGGCGCTGCGGTCGGCCGGGTTGTAGGTGATCTGCAGGAAGTCCAGCGGCTCGGCCTTCAGCAGCCGCTCGACCTCGTCGTGGCGGCGGCCGTGCGACGTCGTGATGCCGACGTAGCGCACGCGGCCGTCCTCGCGCGCGGCGCGCAGCGTGGCCAGGTGCGGCGCGGTGGCGAGCAGGTTGTGGACCTGCATCAGGTCCATCCGCGGCCGGCGCCACAGGCGCAGGCTGTCGGCCAGCTGCGCCGGCCCGCCGGCGCCCAGCGGCGTCCAGATCTTGCTCGCCGCGAACACGCGCCCGTCGGCGGGCGGCACGCCGAGCGCGGCGAGCAGGTCGCCGATGACGCGCTCGGCGCGGCCGTACATCGGCGACGAATCGATCATCCCGCCGCCGGCGGCGAGGAAGCGCTGCAGCACGCGCCGCTGCGGCTCGCGCGCCGGGGCGTCGTCGTCGACGTCGAACGTCAGCCAGGTGCCCATGCCGACCACCGGCAGCCGCTCGCCGCCGGCGGGGATCGGCTTGCGCCAGGGCGAGGTCGGCATGGCGAGCGTCGGTGCAGCGGCCACCCAGGCCGCCGTCGTCGCCAGCCAGGTGCGCCGCTTCATCGGGCCGCGGGCCGCCGTCGCAGATGGGTCGGACGCATCGTGTTGCATTTTGAGCCGTCGCGGGTTGTACCCTCGCCCTTTTGTCGACGTGGAGATCGGGTTCCGATGCTCGGACAGTTCAAACCGGTGGCGTTCGACCGCTACGGCCGCCGCCGGCGCGTGGGCGTGCCGCGCTGGCTCATGCTGCTGCTGCTCGGCGTGGCCGCCGGCGCCGCGGGCGTCGTCTACGTGCAGGAACGCCACCTGCCGCCACGGCTGTCGCTGGACGCCGGCGCGCGCCTGCAGGCGGCCTACGAGCGCGCCGAGGCCGAGCGGGTGCGGCTGGCGCGCGAGCTCGACGAGACCGGCAGCCAGCTCGCCGACGCGCTCGCGCAGCGGCAGGCGCTCGCCGACCAGCTCGCCGCCAGCCGGCGCACCGTCGAGGGGCTGCGCGCCGACGTCGCGACGCTGGTCGCCGCGTTGCCGCCGGACCCGCGCGGCGGCGTGGTCGCGGTGCGCACCGGGCGGCTGCGCGCCGTCGACGGCCAGCTCGCCTACGACGTGCTGCTCACGCGCGAGCGCCCCGGCGAGCGGCCGCTCACCGGGCAGCTGCAGCTCGTCGTCAGCGGCCAGGCGGCGCGCGGCGGCGAGTCGACGGTGACGCTGCCGGCGGTGCCGGTGTCGATCGGCAGCCACCACAGCGTCAGCGGCCGGGCGCCGCTGCCCGGCGGCTTCACGCCGCAGCAGGCGACGGTGCGCGTGACCGACGGCGGCACGCTGCTCGGGATGCGCGTGTTCTACGTGCGCTGAAGCGTCGCGCCCGTCGGCACGACGCCGGCGGGACGGCGGCGGAACATCCCCCAGCCTTCCATCGTCAGCACCGTCTCGCCGCGCTGGTTCGTCACCACCCACTGGCTGCGCACGAGGCCGACGTCGGGGCGGCTCGCCATCGGCCGCGCCTCGAGCACCTCGAGCCGCCCGCGCAGCGTGTCGCCGGGGTAGACCGGCTTGACCCAGCGCAGGCTGTCCAGCCCCGGCGAGCCGAGGCTGCTCGAGTCGAGCAGGTAGTCGTCGCACATCATGCGCATCGCGATCGCGCAGGTGTGCCAGCCGCTGGCCGCCAGCCGCCCGAACAGCGACGCCTCGGCCGCCGCGTCGTCGAGGCGGAACGGCTGGGGGTCGAAGTCGCGCGCGAACGCGATCACGGCTTCGCGCGTGACGGTGACGCCGCCGAATTCGCGCACCGTGCCGGGCACGAAGTCTTCCCACCACCAGCGGATCGGGCGCCGTGCGGGGGGCGATGTCGGGTCGGCGGCGGGATCGGTGGCGTTCACGGGCGTGGCGGGCGGGATCGTCGGGCGCCGAGGATAGCCGCGGCACCGCGCCGCCCCGGGCGCGCGGAGACAATCGCCGCCGTCCGCCACCACCGCCAGCCACCGCCATGGGCATCCTGATCGTCGGCCTCGTGCTCTTCCTCGGCGTGCACTCGGTGCGCATCTTCGCCGAGGACTGGCGCCGCGCGACGATCGCGCGCCGCGGCGAAGGCGTGTGGAAGGGCGCGTACTCGCTGCTCGCGCTCGCCGGCTTCGTGCTGATCGTCTGGGGCTACGGTCTGGCACGCCAGGCGCCGGTGTTCCTGTGGACGCCGCCGACGGCGATGCGCCACGTCGCCAGCCTGCTGACGCTGGTGGCGTTCGTGCTGCTCGCCGCCGCCTACGTGCCGCGCAACGGCCTCAAGGCGCGGCTGCACCACCCGATGGTGCTCGGCGTCAAGGTCTGGGCGTTCGCGCACCTGCTGTCCAACGGCACGCTGGCCGACGTCGTGCTGTTCGGCAGCTTCCTCGTCTGGGCCGTGCTCGACTTCCGCTCCGCGCGCGGGCGCGACCGCGCCGCGGGCACCGTCTACCCGGCCGGCACGCTGGCCGGCAGCGCGATCGCGGCCGTCGTCGGCGTCGCCGCCTGGGCGGCGTTCGCGTTCTGGCTGCACGCGGCGTGGATCGGCGTGGCGCCGTTCGGGCGCTGAGGCGCCTTCGCGTTCGGTCCGGCCGAAAGTCGACGGCGGCCTCCGGCTCAAGGGGAACGGCCGAAGGCGGCTCGATCGGGTGCGCAGCGTCGTCGCCCGCCAGGTGACCGTCCTCGTGGGCGGAAACACCAAGCAGACCGGCAGCTTGGATGCGGAATCGAGCGGCCGACTGCCGGATCTAGGGCTGCCGCTCGTCGCCCCGGCACCCGAAAACGGCCTTTGCCCTCATGCCGGCCCCTTGAGGCTGCGGAGCCGCCTCGGCGCTAGGGCGCGATCACCTGCAGCGTCGGGAAGTAGGTCCTGAACCTGCTGGCATCCCGAGTCAACAAGGGCCAGCCTTCCACCGCCGCATGCGCACCGATGAAGAAGTCGGGTAGCGGCTGCGGCTTGCGGCCTCCGCGCCTTCGGTACTGGACGAAGGCCTTCGCCGCCAAGAACAGCGCTGGCCGTGGAATCTCACGCAGTTCCAGTTCGAGCGTGGACACCGCACGGTCCAGCCCTTCGATGGTCGAGAACGACAAGGAGATCTCGGCGTAGATGATGGGGTTGATGGCCAACCGATGAACGATGGCCTGTGCGCGCAATTGACCGATCGACCAGTTCGCCCACTGGGGATCGTCCTGTAGCACATCCACCAGCACGTTCGTATCGACCAGCACCATCAGTCATCCGCGCGCAGCAGCTTCATCAGCTCATCCGTTCGCCAGCGCACATCTGCGCTGCCCCGCACCGCGTCGAAACGGTCCCGGGGCGGCCGACGCGCGTCCTTGGCTGGTCGCGGCCGATGCAAGACCACCTCCCCGGCAGCGTTCACCGAGAACTCCACAGGCGCTCCGGGCAAGAGTTGCAGTTGATCGCGTATCCGCTTGGGGATGGTGACCTGGCCCTTGCTGGTCAGGGTCGTCGACATCGCGATCTCCCGAGGTATTACCAAAGGGATGCATAGTAATACAACGGGCGGTAGGACACACCGCCCCGGGCGCCACGCCGATGCGCGGATGACGGTCTGCTGATCTGCGGCCCGAACGGGCCCTCCTCGCCGATCCGGTTGATGACGAATCGGCTTGCAAGGCCGACCGCGCATGCCGTGGCCGACCTTCGCCCTCTGGGGCGAATTCACCCAACGGACCGTGGCCGGACGCTGCTTCCATGCGATCGAACGCGAACACATGGGAGCAGTCTGAAGCCGGCCTGCGTTCAGCGCTCCGGAGGTCGGGAAGACAAGGGGCAGCCCCGCGTTTGCTGATGAGGGTTTGCCGCAGCTGTCGCCCGCGCATTGATGCAGGACAAGCGTCGCCGCCAGGGGTGGGTCTTCAATCGGCCCCATGGGGCAGGAGATCGGCCGCATCCGCTTCGAGCAGCGCGACTTCGAGCGCTTCGAGCGCTGCCTGCGCGCCGAGACGCAGGCGCTGCACGATCTGATCGAGGCCGGCGCGCTGTCGCGCCGCGCGCCGGTCGCAGGCCTCGAACTCGAGGCCTGGCTCGTCGACGCCCAGGGCCGCCCGGCGCCGCGCAACGCCGAGTTCCTGCAGGCGCTCGGCTGCGCCGACGTCGTGACCGAGCTCGGGCGCTTCAACATCGAACTCAACGTGCCGCCGCAGCCGGCCGCGGGCCAAGGACTGCGCCGTCTGCACGACGACCTGGACGCGCTGTGGGCGCGCTGCCGGCGCACCGCGGCCGACCTCGGGCTGCGCGTCGTGTCGATCGGCATCCTGCCCACCGTGCGCGACGCCGACCTGACGCTGGCCAACATCTCGGACCGCGACCGCTACCGGGCACTGAACACGCAGGTGCTGCGCCAGCGCCACGGGCGGCCGAACCGGCTCGACATCGACGCTCCCGGCGGCGAGCGGCTGCACTGCGAGCACGGCGACGTGATGCTCGAAGCGGCGGCGACGTCGTTCCAGGTCCACCTGCAGGTGCCGGCCGACGACGCCGCGCGGGCCTACAACGCGGCGCTGTGGATCTCGCCGTTCACGGTGGCGGTGGCGGCCAACTCGCCGCTGCTGTTCGGCCGCCGGCTGTGGCAGGAGACGCGGGTGCCGCTGTTCGAGCAGGCGCTGAACATCGGCAGCCGCGAGCTCGGCGGCGGCGACGTGATGGGACGCGTCACTTTCGGCAGCGCCTACGTCGGCTGGTCCCTCGCCGAGGTGTTCCGCGAGAACGCCGAGCGCTTCGAGCCGCTGCTGCCGGTCGACGCCGGCGAGCCGCCGGCGCGGCTGCCGCACCTGCGGCTGCACAACGGCACGATCTGGCGCTGGAACCGGGCGCTGGTGGGGTTCGACGACGACGGCACGCCGCACCTGCGCATCGAGCACCGGCCGATGGCCGCCGGCCCGAGCCTGGCCGACATGATGGCCAACCTCGCCTTCGCGATCGGCCTGGCGGCCGAGCTCGCGCACGCCGACCCACCACCCGAGGCGCAGCTGCCGTTCGACACGCTACGCCGACGCTTCTACGCCGCCGCGCGCGACGGGCTCGACGCCGCGCTCGAACCCGAGGGCTCCAAAGTGCGCGATCTCCTGCTTGGCGGCCTGATCGGGCGCGCGCGCGACGGCCTGGCGCGCCTGGGTGTGGACGCCGGCGACGCCGACGGGTGGCTCGCGATCGTCGAGGCGCGCGTGGCGAGCGGGCGCACCGGGGCGGCGTGGCAGCGGCAATGCCTCGACCGCGCGGGCGGCGATCTCGCCGCGCTGACGCGCGCCTACGCCGACCGCCAGGCCGACGGGGTGCCGGTGCACCGGTGGGATTGAGGCCGCGCGCCCGGGCCATCGCCCCCTCGGCCTCGCGGAGCACGGCCCCTGACCGCCGTCCAAGCCTGCGCAGGCAGGCTTGGAGCCGCGGCGGTCAGCCATCCGCGTACTTGATCGTGCAGCCGTAGGCCTGCGTCGTCGCCGTCGTCACCGGCTTGCCGGCGACGACCTCGGCCAGCGCCTGCTTGACGTGGTTGGTCGCCCTCGCGATGTCGTCGGCGCGTGCGGTCGGGATGCTGTCGATCGCGCCGGCGTAGGCGAGCTTGCCCTGGGCGTCGATGATGTACATGTGCGGCGTCACGCGAGCGCCGTAGGCGCGGCCGACGCCGCCGTCGGCGTCCATCAGCGTCGCGGTGACGGGCGCCTGCTGCTCGCGCATCCACTGCGCGAGCGCCGGCGGCGCCATGTAGTCGCGCGAGCCGGCGGCCGTCGAGTTGATCGCGAGCCACACCGCGCCCTGCGCCAGCGCGTCCTTCTGCATGGCCTGCATGTTGCCGCTGTCGTAGTGCTTGCGCACGAACGGGCAGCCGGGGTTGACCCACTCGAGCACGACCGGCTTGCCCTTGAAGTCGGCCAGCGACACGGTGCGGCCGTCGACGTCCTTGGCGGTGAAGTTCGGCGCCGGCTGGCCGACGGTGGCCGCGGCCCAGGCGCTGCCGGCCAGCGCCAGCGCGGCGGCGCCGGCCGTGGTGGACAAGGTCTTCCGGATCATCGACAGCTCCTTTCGTGACGCGAAGACACGGCCCGCGCGCGCGGGCCGCCGGAACCTTTCCCCGCTACCGGGCCGCCGTCGTCGTCGCGGCGATGGCCGAGCGCACCTCCTGCACGCTCGGCAGTTCGCTGAGCAGCTGGGGCATCGCCGCGCCGGGACGGTAGATCGCATAGACGGGAATGCCGGTGCGGCCCAGGCGGGTCAGTTCGGCCGTGATCGCGGCGTCGCGCCGCGTCCAGTCGGCGCGCATCAGCACGATCCGGTGCAGCTCGAAGTCGGCCATCACCACCGGGTCGCCGAACACGGTGCGCTTGTTGAACTGGCACGTCACGCACCACGCCGCGGTGAAGTCGACGAAGACGGTGCGTCCTTCGGCGTTGAGCGCGGCCACGCGCTCGGCGCTCCAGGGCTGCCAGCGATCCTCGGCCGACGCGGCCACCGTCGCCGGCGGCAGCTCGCGCAGCGCAGGCAGCGCCCACGACGCCGTCAGCGCGAGCACGACGACGCCCGTGGCGCCGAACCCGAGGCGGCCGCGCCGCCCCATGCCCGGCGTGCCGAGGGCCCAGGCGACGAAGGCCACCGCCACCAGCAGGCCGAGCAGTGCCGCCGTGCCGTCGATGCCCACCTGCTGGCCGAGCACCCACAGCAGCCAGACGACGGTGGCGAACATCGGGAACGCCATCAGCGACTTGAAGCGCACCATCCACGGCCCCGGCCGCGGCAGCGCACGCGCCACCGGCGGCCAGGCACTGGCGGCGAGGTACGGCAGCGCCATCCCGAGGCCCAGCGCGGCGAAGATCGCGAGCGCCTGCCCCGCCGGCAGCGTTGCCGCCGCGCCGAGCGACGCGCCCATGAACGGCGCCGTGCACGGTGACGCCACCGCCACCGCGAGCACGCCCGTCAGGAACGAATCGGCCATCGGGTGGCGCGCCCGCATCGCCGCGAGGTTGCCCGGCAGCACCGAGCCGAACTCGAACACGCCGGCCAGGTTCAGGCCGATCAGCGTGAACAGCACCGCCAGCGCGGCGACGAACCCCGGCGACTGCAGCTGGAAGCCCCAGCCGATCTGCTCGCCGCCGGCGCGCAGCGCGAGCAGCAAGCCCGCCAGCGCGACGAACGACAGCACGACGCCGGCCGTGTACGCGAGCCCGCCGGCGAGCAGCCAGCGGCGGTCGTGGGCGTGCGACGTGAAGCCCATGACCTTGAGCGACAGCACCGGGAACACGCAAGGCATCAGGTTCAGCAGCGAGCCGCCGACGATCGCGAACAGCAGGGCGAGCACGAAGCCGGGGGCGGCCGCCGAAGAAGGCGGTGCTGCCGGCGCGCCAGCGTCGACGGCCAGCGGCGGCGGCGGTGCCGGCAGGCTGCCCGGCGCCGGCCAGGGCCCGGCGACCGCGAACGCGACCTGCACGCCCGTGGCCTCGCCCGGTGCGGCGAGCACGGCGACCATCCGCTCGGGGCTTTCGCTGCGCTGCGCCGACAGCGCCATGCGCGTCTGCCAGCGCTCGCCGTCCCAGCGCTGCACCTGGCGCGCGGCGTTGTCGATCACGCCGGCGAGCTCGGGGAACAGGTGCAGCTCGCGCCCCTGCAGCGCGGGCGGCAGGCCGGCGACGGTGACGACGAGGGCGCCGTCCTCGACCCGGCCTTCGGCGGTGGCATCGACCGCCTGCGGGCGCTGCGCGAACGCGGCCTCGAACCGCGCCGCGTGCGCCGTCGTCGCCGCCTGCGCGGGGATGCGCAGCGCGAAATCGCCGCCCTCGGGGATGCACACGTCCTTGCAGACGAGCCAGTCGGCGCGCAGCTTCACGTCCAGCGCCGGCGCGGCGAAGTCGGCCGGCACGTCGACCCGCACCGGCAGCAGCAGCCGGCCTTCGTGGCCGAAGTTCATCAGCGGGCCCACCGGCAGCCGCTGCGGCGTGGGCCACTCGATGTCGCCGGCGACGAAGCCCGGCGGCAGCGTCCACTCGAGCGTCGTCGGCAACCCCGAGTCGCCCGGGTTCTTCCAGTACGTGTGCCAGTGCGGCGCGTGGTCGATCGCCAGGCCCAGCCACAGCGGCTTGCCGGGCGCGACGCCCTCGGGCGCATGCGCGAGCAGTTCGGCGCGCACCTGCTCGGTCCGCACGACGGCGGCGTCGAGCGTGAAGGCACCGACCGGCATCAGCGCGGTCGTCAGCACGGCGGCGGCGAGCCGGCGGGCCCAGGCGGACATGCGCGTTGGAAGGGTCATCGCGAGGGCGGTTCCATCGGAGCGCGGATTATCGGCAGCGCCTGCCACCGGGGCGCGCGGCGGGGCGTCTTGCCCGGCCGCGGACGGCGCATCCCGGGTGCTCGCGGGTTTGCCCCTATAATTGACAGGCTTTGCTGGCTGCATCCCCGAGAGGCCCGATGTCCGAACGGCGTTTTCGCTCAGACGCCTGGGCCGACGAGGAAGAAGAAGCGAGGACGCAGGCGTGGCGCCCGCTGACTCGCGAGCAGGCGCAGGCGCTGAGGGAGAAAGACCCGCCGGTGTCTCCGTGGCGGGTGGTCGCGACGCAGATCGCGACCGGGGTGGTCGTGGCGGTGCTCGCAGGGCTCGTCACCGGCCGCGCGGAGGCGGGCTGGTCCGCGCTTTACGGTGCGGCCGTCGTCGTGGTGCCGGGCGCCCTGATGGCGCGCGGCATGACGAGCCGGCTCTCGAGCATGTCGCCCGGCACCAGTGCCGTCAGCTTCATGTTGTGGGAGTTCCTGAAAATCGCGGTCTCGGTGGCCATGCTGATGCTGGCGCCTCGGATCGTGCAGCCGCTGAGCTGGCCGGCGTTGCTGGTGGGCCTGGTGGTGTGCATCAAGGTGTACTGGGTGGCGCTGCTGTGGCGCCGCCGCTGAGAACAACGTCGCGACGGACAAGACCCAGATGGCAGCCACCGGTAACGCACCCACGCCCGGCGAGTACGTCCAGCACCACCTGGTGCACCTGCAGAACAAGTACCCGCCGCAGTCCGGGCCGGTCGACTTCTCCTACCTGAACCTCGACTCGCTGTTCTTCTCGGTCACGCTCGGCGTGCTCGTGTGCTGGGTGCTGTGGCTGGCCGCGCGCAAGGCCACTGCCGGCGTGCCGGGGCGCTTCCAGGCCGCGGTCGAAGTGCTCGTCGAGATGGTCGACTCTCAGGCCAAGGGCATCGTGCACAACGCGACCAGCCGCAAGTTCGTCGGCCCGCTGGCGCTCACGGTGTTCCTGTGGGTCTTCATGATGAACTTCATGGACCTCATCCCGGTGGACCTGATCCCGCAGATCTGGCACGCCGCGGGCCCGGCGCTCGGGTTCAAGGACTACATGCGCGTCGTGCCGACCGCCGACCTGTCGATCACGATGGGGCTGTCGGTGACGGTGCTGCTGATCTGCCTGTACTACAACGTCAAGATCAAGGGCCTGGGCGGCTGGATCCACGAGCTGTTCACGGCGCCGTTCGGCAAGCACTTCCTGCTGTGGCCGGTCAACTTCGCGATGCAGATCATCGAGTTCGTCGCCAAGACGGTCTCGCACGGGATGCGTCTGTTCGGCAACCTCTACGCCGGCGAGCTGATCTTCATCCTGATCGCGCTGATGGGCGGCGCCTGGTCGCTGTCGGCCAGCGGCGTGGGGCTGTTCATCGGCCACCTGATCGCCGGCACCGTGTGGGCGATCTTCCACATCCTGATCATCACGCTGCAGGCCTTCGTGTTCATGATGCTGACGCTGGTCTACGTCGGCCAGGCGCACGACCACCACTGACCGGCGCCGCGGCGCCACCCCTTCCCGTTCCACCCCAAACCACTCTCGACAGGAGTCATCATGGAAGTCATCAGCTTTGTCGCCCTGGCCGCCGGCCTGATCATCGGGCTCGGTGCCGTCGGTGCCTGCATCGGCATCGGCGTGATGGGCAGCAAGTACCTCGAGTCGGCCGCGCGCCAGCCCGAGTTGATGGGTGAGCTGCAGACCAAGATGTTCCTGCTCGCCGGCCTGATCGACGCCGCGTTCATCATCGGCACCGGCATCGCGCTGTGGTTCGCCACCGCCAACCCGTTCCTCGGCCAGATCGCGAACCTGCCGCAGTAAGCGCCGCCCGCGCCGCACCGCCACGCCGGGCGCGTCCCCGGCGCGGCGGCACCGTCATCCCGTGATCGAGGCATCCCCGTGAGCATCAACGCCACCCTCATCGCCCAGATGATCGTGTTCCTGATCCTGGTCTGGTTCACGATGAAGTTCGTCTGGCCGCCGATCGTCAAGGCGCTCGACGAGCGCGCGCAGAAGGTCGCCGAAGGCCTGTCGGCCGCCGACAAGGCCAAGGCCGAGCTGGCGCTGACGCAGCGGCGCGTCGAGGAGCAGCTCGCCGCCGCGCGCGACGACGCCAGCCGCCGCCTGGCCGACGCCGAGCGGCTCGCGCAGTCGATGGTCGAGGAGGCCAAGGCCCGCGCCGCGACCGAGGCCGCCAAGATCGTCGCCGCCGCCCGCGCCGAGGCCGAGCAGGAAGCGGCCAAGGCGCGCGAGGCGCTGCGCGAGGACGTCGCCGCGCTCGCCGTCAAGGGCGCCGAGCAGATCCTGCGCCGCGAGATCAACGCCAGCGTGCACGCCGAGCTGCTCGGGCGGCTGAAGACGGAACTCTGACGATGGCCGAGCTGGCAACGATCGCCCGGCCCTACGCCGAGGCGCTGTTCAAGGCGGTGCCGGCCGACGACGCGGCCGCGGTCGCGGCGCAGGTCGAGGCCATCGCCGCCGTCGCCGGCCATCCGCGGCTGCGCGAGTTCGCCGACGACCCCAAGGTCAGCGCCGAGCAGGTGTTCGACGTCGTCGTCTCGCTGGTGAGCGAGCCTTGGCTCGGCCCGGCGGCGAAGAACCTGCTGCGCACGATGATCGAAAACGGCCGCCTGGCCGCGATCGGCGAGGTGGCCGCGCAGTTCCGCGAGCTCGTCAGCGCACGCAGCGGCGTGTGGGACGCCACGATCGCGAGCGCCTACCCGATCGAGCCCGGGCTGCTCGCCGAGATCGTGGCCAAGCTCGAGCAGCGCTTCGGCCGCAAGCTCGCGCCGAAAGTCGAGCTCGACCCGTCGCTGATCGGCGGCATCCGCGTCGTCGTCGGCGACGAGGTGCTCGACACCTCGGTCAAGGCGCGGCTCGAACAAATGAAGGTGGCCCTGACGACCTGAGGCGCGACCGCGCCCGCCCCGCTCGTCCGCATCGCACGGAGCAAGCCATGCAACTGAACCCCGCAGAGATTTCCGAACTCATCAAGAGCCGCATCGAGGGCCTCGGCGCCGCGACGGACATCCGCAACGAGGGCACCGTCGTCTCGGTGACCGACGGCATCTGCCGCATCCACGGCCTGAGCGAGGCGATGCAGGGCGAGATGCTCGAGTTCCCGCCGGCGCCCGACGGCACGCCGACGTTCGGCCTCGCGCTGAACCTGGAGCGCGACTCGGTCGGCGCGGTGATCCTGGGCCAGTACGAGCACATCTCGGAAGGCGACACCGTCAAGTGCACCGGCCGCATCCTGGAGGTGCCGGTCGGCCCCGAGCTGATCGGCCGCGTCGTCAACGCGCTCGGCCAGCCGATCGACGGCAAGGGCCCGATCAACGCCAAGATGACCGACGTCATCGAGAAGGTCGCCCCCGGCGTGATCGCGCGGCAGAGCGTGTCGCAGCCGGTGCAGACCGGCCTGAAGTCGATCGACTCGATGGTGCCGATCGGCCGCGGCCAGCGCGAGCTGATCATCGGCGACCGCCAGACCGGCAAGACGGCGGTGGCGATCGACACGATCATCAACCAGAAGGGCCAGGACATGGTCTGCGTCTACGTCGCGATCGGGCAGAAGGCGAGCTCGATCAAGAACGTGGTGCGCGCGCTGGAACAGCACGGGGCGATGGACTACACGATCGTCGTCGCCGCCAGCGCCTCGGAATCGGCGGCGATGCAGTACGTCTCGGCCTACTCGGGCTGCACGATGGGCGAGTACTTCCGCGACCGCGGGCAGGACGCGCTGATCATCTACGACGACCTGTCCAAGCAGGCGGTGGCGTACCGCCAGGTGTCGCTGCTGCTGCGCCGCCCGCCGGGGCGCGAGGCGTTCCCGGGCGACGTGTTCTACCTGCACAGCCGCCTGCTCGAGCGCGCCGCGCGCGTCAATGCCGACTACGTCGAGGCGTTCACCAAGGGCGAGGTCAAGGGCAAGACCGGCTCGCTGACCGCGCTGCCGGTGATCGAGACGCAGGCCGGCGACGTTTCGGCGTTCGTGCCGACCAACGTGATCTCGATCACCGACGGCCAGATCTTCCTCGAGACGAACCTCTTCAACGCCGGCATCCGGCCCGCGATCAACGCCGGCATCTCGGTGTCGCGCGTCGGCGGCGCGGCGCAGACCAAGCTGATCAAGGGCCTGTCGGGCGGCATCCGCACCGACCTCGCGCAGTACCGCGAGCTCGCCGCGTTCGCGCAGTTCGCCTCCGACCTCGACGAGGCCACGCGCAAGCAGCTCGACCGCGGGGCGCGCGTGACCGAGCTGCTCAAGCAGCCGCAGTACTCGCCGCTGCCGATCTCGCTGATGGCCGCGTCGCTGTTCGCCGTCAACAAGGGCTTCCTCGACGACGTCGACGTCAAGAAGGTGCTCGCCTTCGAGAGCGGTCTGCACCAGCACCTGAAGTCCAGCCACGCTGCGCTGCTGAAGAAGCTCGACACCGACAAGGCGATGGACAAGGCTGCCGAGGAAGAGCTGACCGCCGCGATCGTCGCGTTCAAGAAGTCGTTCGCCTGAGCCCGCGCTGACGACACCTTTGCGACAGGAGCACCGTCATGGCGGTCGGTAAAGAGATCCGCGGCAAGATCAAGTCGGTCGAGAACACGAAGAAGATCACCAAGGCGATGGAGATGGTCGCCGCCTCGAAGATGCGCAAGGCGCAGGACCGCATGCGCCAGGCGCGCCCTTACAGCGACAAGATCCGCGTCATCACGACCAACCTGTCGCAGGCAAACCCGGAGTACCGCTCGCCTTACATGCGGCAGGTCGAGGGGTCGCCGAAGGCGGTGGGCTTCATCGTCGTCACGACCGACAAGGGCCTGTGCGGAGGGCTGAACACCAACATCCTGCGTGCCGTCACGACCCGGATGCGCGAGGTGCAGGCCGCCGGCGCCAGCGTGCAGGCGGTGGCGATCGGCAACAAGGGCCTCGGCTTCCTGAACCGCATCGGCGCCAAGGTCGTCAGCCAGGTGGTGCAGCTCGGCGACCGCCCGCAGCTCGAGAAGCTGATCGGCCCGGTCAAGGTCATGCTCGACGCCTTCGTCGCCGGCCAGCTCGACGCCGTGTACCTGTGCTACACGAAGTTCATCAACACGATGAAGCAGGAGCCGATGGTCGAGCCGCTGCTGCCGCTGGGCGCCGAGCGCCTGAGGCAGAGCGACGCCGAACAGAAGGAGCACGGCTGGGACTACCTCTACGAGCCCGACGCGCCGAGCGTGATCGACGAGCTGCTGACGCGCTACATCGAGGCGCTCGTCTACCAGGCGGTGGCCGAGAACATGGCCAGCGAGCAGAGCGCGCGCATGGTGGCGATGAAGGCCGCGACCGACAACGCCGGCAACCTGATCAACGAGCTGAAGCTGATCTACAACAAGACGCGGCAGGCGGCGATCACGAAGGAGCTGTCGGAGATCGTCGGCGGCGCGGCGGCCATCGCCGGCTGAGCCCGTCGCACCCACGGATTACGGATCGAAGGAAACGAACATGGCACAAGGCAGGATCGTCCAGTGCATCGGCGCGGTGGTCGACGTCGAATTCCCGCGCGACCAGATGCCCAAGGTCTACGACGCGCTGAAGATGGAAGGCACGGCGCTGACGCTCGAGGTGCAGCAGCAGCTCGGCGACGGCATCGTGCGCACGATCGCGCTCGGCTCGTCGGAGGGCCTGCGCCGCGGCATGACGGTGGTCAACACCGGCCACCCGATCACGGTGCCGGTGGGCAAGGCCACGCTCGGTCGCATCATGGACGTGCTGGGCAACCCGATCGACGAGCGCGGCCCGGTCGACCAGGCGCAGACGGCTTCGATCCACCGCAAGGCGCCGGCCTACGACGAACTCAGCCCCTCGACCGAGCTGCTCGAGACCGGCATCAAGGTCATCGACCTGATCTGCCCGTTCGCCAAGGGCGGCAAGGTGGGCCTGTTCGGCGGCGCCGGCGTGGGCAAGACCGTCAACATGATGGAGCTGATCAACAACATCGCCAAGGCGCACTCGGGCCTGTCGGTGTTCGCCGGCGTCGGCGAGCGCACCCGCGAGGGCAACGACTTCTATCACGAGATGATGGAGTCCAAGGTCGTCGTCAGCGAGGACCTGAGCCAGTCGAAGGTCGCGATGGTCTACGGCCAGATGAACGAGCCGCCGGGCAACCGCCTGCGCGTGGCGCTGACCGGGCTGACGATGGCCGAGGCGTTCCGCGACGAGGGCCGCGACGTGCTGTTCTTCGTCGACAACATCTACCGCTACACGCTGGCCGGCACCGAGGTCTCGGCGCTGCTGGGCCGCATGCCGTCGGCGGTGGGCTACCAGCCCACGCTCGCCGAGGAGATGGGCAAGCTGCAGGAGCGCATCACGTCGACCAAGGTCGGCTCGATCACGTCGATCCAGGCCGTCTACGTGCCCGCCGACGACCTGACCGA
>CALIDR010000061.1 GCA_938022295.1 uncultured Burkholderiaceae bacterium | reverse complement strand
GCCGCGCCCGCTCGTCGTGGGCCATGCGCGTCAGACGCGGAACGACTCGCCGCAGCCGCAGCGGTCCTTCTCGCGCGGGTTGTGGAACTTGAAGCCCTCGTTGAGCCCCTCGCGCACGAAGTCGAGCTCGGTGCCGTCGAGATACGGCAGGCTCTTCGGGTCGACGAGCACCTTCACGCCGTGGCCCTCGAACACGTGGTCCTCGGGGGCGATCTCGTCGGCGTACTCGAGCTTGTACGCCAGACCCGAGCAGCCGGTCGTCTTGACGCCCAGGCGCACCCCCACCCCCTTGCCGCGGCGGGCGAGGTAGCGGCTGACGTGGCGCGCCGCGGCTTCGGACAACGTGACGGCCATCGCGATCCTCAGTGTGCCGCCGGCGCGCCGTGCTTGGCCTTGTAGTCCTCGACGGCGGCCTTGATCGCGTCCTCGGCGAGGATCGAGCAGTGGATCTTGACCGGCGGCAGCGCGAGCTCCTCGGCGATCTGCGTGTTCTTGATCGTCAGCGCCTCGTCGAGCGACTTGCCCTTGACCCACTCGGTGACCAGCGACGACGACGCGATCGCCGAGCCGCAGCCGTAGGTCTTGAACTTGGCGTCCTCGATCAACCCGGTGGCCGGGTTGACCTTGATCTGCAGCTTCATCACGTCGCCGCACGCGGGGGCACCGACCATGCCGGTGCCCACCGTCTCGTCGCCCTTGTCGAACGAGCCGACGTTGCGCGGGTTCTCGTAGTGGTCGATGACCTTGTTGCTGTATGCCATGGCGTTCGCTCCTTCCAGTCGCTCACGGTGATGACGGATGACCGCTCGCTGTGCGCGGATGACGAATGACGGCTCGCTGCGCTCGCATGACGGATGACTGCTCGCTGCGCTCGCAGGGTGTCATCCCTCATCCGTCATCCGTCATTTGCTCAGTGCGCAGTCCATTGAATCGTGTTCAGATCGATGCCGTCCTTGTACATCTCCCACAGCGGCGAGAGCTCGCGCAGCTTGGCGACGCGGTCCTTCAGCGTGGCGACGACGACGTCGATCTCCTCGGCCGTCGTGAAGCGGCCGATCGTCATGCGCAGGCTCGAGTGCGCGAGCTCGTCGCTGCGGCCGAGCGCGCGCAGCACGTAGCTCGGCTCGAGGCTGGCCGAGGTGCACGCCGAGCCCGACGACACCGCGATGCCCTTGATGCCCATGATCAGGCTCTCGCCCTCGACGTAGTTGAACGAGGCGTTGACGTTGTGCGGCACGCGGTGCTCGAGGCTGCCGTTGATGTAGACCTGCTCGATGTCGGCGATGCCGCGCAGCAGCCGCTGCTGTAGCATGCGGATGCGCTCGAGCTCGGTGCCCATCTCGGCCTTGGCGATGCGGAACGCCTCGCCCATGCCGACGCACTGGTGCGTGGGCAGCGTGCCGCTCCTCATGCCGCGCTCGTGGCCGCCGCCGTGCATCTGCGCCTCGATGCGCACGCGCGGCTTGCGCCGCACGTACAGCGCCCCGATCCCCTTCGGCCCGTAGGTCTTGTGCGACGCCAGGCTCATCAGGTCCACCGGCAGCGTCTTGACGTCGATCGGCATCTTGCCGGTGGCCTGCGCGGCGTCGGTGTGGAAGATGATGCCGCGCTCGCGGCACAGCGCGCCGATCGTCGCGATGTCCTGGATCACGCCGATCTCGTTGTTGACGAGCATGACCGAGGCGAGGATCGTGTCGGGACGCAGCGCGTCCTTGAAGCGGTCGAGGTCGAGCAGGCCGTCCTCGCGGACGTCCAGATACGTCACCTCGAAGCCGTCGCGCTCGAGCGCGCGGCAGGTGTCGAGCACGGCCTTGTGCTCGGTCTTGACGGTGACGATGTGCCTGCCGCGCGTCTTGTAGAAGTGCGCCGCGCCCTTGAGCGCGAGGTTGTCGCTCTCGGTGGCGCCCGAGGTCCAGACGATCTCGCGGGGGTCGGCGCCGATCAGGTCGGCCACCTGCGCGCGCGCCTTCTCGACGGCCTCCTCGGCCTCCCAGCCCCACGCGTGGCTTCGCGACGCCGGGTTGCCGAAGTGCTCGCGCAGCCACGGGATCATCGCGTCGACCACGCGCTGGTCCACCGGGTTGGTGGCGCCGTAGTCCATGTAGATCGGGAAGTGCGGGGTCATGTCGGACTTCGAAGGTGTGGCGAAACGGCGGGTCGCACGCGGGCGGTCACTTCGTCAGCGCCCCGCCGAGCGCGAACACCGAGTTCGGGGCGGTGATCTTGATCGGCTTGACGACCGGCACGCTCGAGATCGCGCGCTTGACCGGGGCCTCCTCGATCGACACGCCCTTGGCGATCTGGTCGTCGACCAGCTTCTTCAGCGTGATCGAGTCGAGGTACTCGATCATCTTCTGGTTCAGGCTGGCCCACAGGTCGTGCGTCATGCACTTGCCGGTGTCCTCGCCCATGCAGCTTTCCTTGCCGCCGCAGCCGGTGGCGTCGATCGGCTCGTCGACGGCGACGATGATGTCGGCCACCGTGATGTCTTCGGCCTTGCGGCCCAGCGAGTAGCCGCCGCCCGGCCCGCGCGTGCTCTCGACGAGCTCGTGCCGGCGCAGCTTGCCGAACAGCTGCTCGAGGTACGACAGCGAGATCTGCTGCCGCGCGCTGATCGCGGCCAGTGCCACCGGCCCCGAGTTGGCGCGCAGGCCGAGGTCGATCATCGCGGTGACGGCAAACCGGCCCTTGGTGGTGAGACGCATCGAACTGCTCCTTTCGCCTTGCGGCATCGCTGACCCGATGGGCGCGCGGATGGCGCGCCCGCCTGCTCCGTGGTGCGGTCGGCACCCGACGGCTGTCGTGCCGCGTCGCGCGGCCGCCCTGAACAGGGCATTACCCGAGCGAACAGCTCAAGTATATACGAAGCCGACCGGTTTGGTCGAGTTTGGCCGCCGAGGTTCCCTCACCGCCGGCAGGGTCGCGCGCGTGGACTCACGGCGCCGGGCGGGCGATCGTGCGCGCCAGGTGCGTCAGCAGCCCGTCGCAGGCGTCCTCGATCAGGTCGAGCACGCGTTCGAAACCCGCCGCCGGGCCGTAGTACGGGTCGGGCACCTCGTCCACGCGGTGGCGGCTCGCGAAGCGCATCAGCAGGTCGACGCGCGCCGTCGCGTCGGCCGGCTGCAGGTCGCGCAGGTTCGCGAGGTTGTCGCGGTCCATCGCCAGCACGTAGTGGAAGCGCGCGAAGTCGTCGGCCTGCACGCGCCGCGCGCGCAGCGGCGCCAGGTCGTAGCCGCGCCTGGCGCCGTGCGCCTGCGCGCGCGGGTCGGGCGGCTCGCCGGCGTGCCAGCCGTGCGTGCCCGCCGAGTCGACCTCGACGTGCGCCGCCAGGCCGCGCAGCGCCGCCTGCGCGCGCAGCACGGCCTCGGCGGTCGGCGAGCGGCAGATGTTGCCCATGCACACCATCAGGATGCGCGTCGGCGCGACCGGAACCTGGCTCATGGCACCTCCGACGCGCCGGCGGCGAGCAGGTTCCGCGCCTGCGCCCACAGCCGCGGCAGCACGGTGGCGGGCGACGCGGCGGGGGCCAGCGCCGCTGCCTGCCCGGCCCAGGCCTGCAGGTGCTGCAGGTCGCCGGCGGCGTCGGCCGCCTTGCGCATCGCCGCCGTCAGCCCGCGCTGTACCGGGTAGGGCGCCGGCTCGGGCGCGCCGGGCGCCGCCGCGGCGTGCACGTAGGCGGTCGCGACCGCGCGGCCCCACCGCCCGGAGAAGGCGCGCGTCAGCCGCGTGCCCTCCGGTGCCAGGCCGGCCAGCGCGTCGGCCCAGCACGGGGCAATGCCCGCCTGCGGCGCGCGCAGCAGCGCGGTGCCGATCTGCACCGCGCTCGCGCCGAGCAGCAGCGCCGCGGCCACCCCGCGCGCGTCGGCGACGCCGCCGGTGGCCACCACCGGCACGTCGACCGCGTCGACGACCTGCGGCAGCAGCGCGAACAGCCCCACCGCCTCGTCGCGCGCCCGCGCGGCGTCGAACGCGCCGCGGTGGCCGCCGGCCTCCGCACCCTGGGCGACGATCACGTTGGCCCCGGCCGCCGCCGCCGCGCGCGCTTCGGCGAGCGTCGTCACGTTGGCGAACCAGGCGATGCCGGCGTCCTTCAGCCGCTGCACGACGCGCTCGGGGAACAGCCCCATGATCGACGACGCCGCGGTGGGGCGGGCGGCCAGCAGCGCTTCGCACTGGGCGGCGAAGTCGGGGGGCCGGGCGTCGCCGGCCTCGTCGGCCACCGGCGGCCCATGGCGGGCGAGGAACGCGCGCAGCGCCGCTTCGTGCGCGGCGTCGCGCGCCGGCGGCGGGTCGGGGACCCAGAGGTTGATCTGCAGCGGCCGGTCGCCCGCGCGGCGGTACGCGGCGACCCAGTCGGCGATCGCCGGCGGCTCCATCAGCAGCGCGCCGAGCGCGCCCATGCCGCCGCCGTCGGCCACCGCGGCGGCGAGCGCGACGGGGCTCGCGCCGGCCATCGGCGCCATCAGCACCGGCAGCCGCAGGCCGAAGCTCGCGGCGAAGCGCTCGGCGCGCGCGAGGTCGGCGCTCACGGCTTGCCGCCGGCCACCAGCGGCACGACGTTGGCGTCGTGCCCCGGCCCGCCGAACGCCTGCTCGCGCAGCAGCGCGAGCTGGTCGCGGATGCGCGCGGCCTTCTCGAACTCGAGGTTCTTCGCGTGCTCGAGCATCTGCCGCTCGAGCAGCTTGATGCGCCTGCCGAGGTCCTTCTCGGACAGCGCCTCGACCTCGGCCGCCGCCTGCGCGCGCTGCAGGTCGTCCTTCGCGGCGCGGTCGGAGACGACGCCGTCGATCAGGTCGCGCACCTGCTTGCGGATGCCCTGCGGCACGATGCCGTGCGCGGCGTTGTAGGCGATCTGCTTGGCGCGCCGGCGCTCGGTCTCGCCGATCGCGCGCTTCATCGAGTCGGTGACCTGGTCGGCGTAGAGGATCGCCTTGCCGCGCACGTTGCGCGCCGCGCGGCCGATCGTCTGGATCAGGCTCCTCTCGGCGCGCAGGAAGCCCTCCTTGTCGGCGTCGAGGATCGCCACCAGCGAGACCTCGGGGATGTCGAGCCCCTCGCGCAGCAGGTTGATGCCCACCAGCACGTCGAACGTGCCCAGCCGCAGGTCGCGGATGATCTCGACGCGCTCGACGGTGTCGACGTCGCTGTGCAGGTAGCGCACCTTGACGCCGTTGTCGGCCAGGTAGTCGGTCAGCTGCTCGGCCATGCGCTTGGTCAGCGTCGTGATCAGCACGCGCTCGTGCCGCTCGACGCGCTCGCGGATCTCCTGCAGCACGTCGTCGACCTGCGTCGTCGCCGGGCGGACCTCGATCTCGGGGTCGACGAGGCCGGTCGGCCGCACGAGCTGCTCGACGACCTGGCCCGAGTGCTCGCGCTCGTAGTCGGCGGGCGTGGCGCTGACGAAGATCGCCTGGCGCATCTTGCGCTCGAACTCCTCGAACTTCAGCGGCCGATTGTCCAGCGCGCTCGGCAGCCGGAAGCCGTAGTCGACGAGCGTCTGCTTGCGCGCGCGGTCGCCGTTGTACATGCCGCCGAGCTGGCCGATCAGCACGTGGCTCTCGTCGAGGAACATCAGCGCGTCGCCCGGCAGGTAGTCGACGAGCGTGGGCGGCGGCTCGCCGGGCTTGGCGCCCGAGAGGTGGCGCGTGTAGTTCTCGATGCCCTTGCAGTGGCCGACCTCCTGCAGCATCTCGAGGTCGAAGCGCGTGCGCTGCTCGAGGCGCTGCGCCTCGACGAGCTTGCGGGCGGCCACCAGCTCGGCGAGCCGCTCGCGCAGCTCCTGCTTGATCGACTCGACGGCGGCCAGCACGCGGTCGCGCGGCGTCACGTAGTGGCTCGACGGGTAGACCGTGAAGCGCGGGATCTTCTGCCGCACGCGCCCGGTCAGCGGGTCGAACAGGCTCAGCGACTCGACCTCGTCGTCGAACAGCTCGATGCGGATCGCGAGCTCGCTGTGCTCGGCCGGGAAGACGTCGATCTGGTCGCCGCGCACGCGGAACGTGCCGCGCGCGAACTCGGTCTCGTTGCGCGTGTACTGCATGCGCACGAGCTGCGCGATGACCTCGCGCTGGCCCGCCTTGTCGCCCACGCGCAGCGTCATGACCATCCGGTGGTAGTCCGACGGGTCGCCGATGCCGTAGATCGCGCTGACGGTGGCGACGATGATCACGTCGCGCCGCTCGAGCAGGCTCTTGGTGGCCGACAGCCGCATCTGTTCGATGTGCTCGTTGATCGAGCTGTCCTTCTCGATGAACAGGTCGCGCTGCGGCACGTAGGCCTCGGGCTGGTAGTAGTCGTAGTAGCTGACGAAGTACTCGACCGCGTTCTTCGGGAAGAACTCGCGGAACTCGCTGTAC
>CALIDR010000060.1 GCA_938022295.1 uncultured Burkholderiaceae bacterium | reverse complement strand
CACGCAGATCGGCGCGATCCGCGAGAAGACCGGCGCGCCGAGCATCACCGCGCTGGTGCGCATGGTGGCCGCGTTGCCGCCGATGGTCGGCGCGCTGCGGCAGTGAGGCGGGGCGGTCGCCGTGCGCACCGTGCCGACCGCCCTGCCGGCCCGCCGCGCCGCCGCGCGCGGCGGGCCGCGTCGCTACCATCGCGCGTGGTCACGACGACGCGAGGCCCCCGATGGTCGACCTGCCCGGCGCGAGCGAGGCGCTGCGCGAGCTTGCCGCGCGCGGCGTGGAGCGCAGCTACGCCAGGGGGCGGCTGCTGATCGAGGAAGGCGACGTCGGCGACACGCTGTTCATCGTCGCCGCCGGGCGGCTGCGCGCGTACTCGACGAGCGCCGACGGCAGCCGCGAGATCACCTACGGCGTCTACGGCCCCGGCGAGTACGTGGGCGAGATGAGCCTCGACGGCGGCCCGCGCGCGGCCAACGTCGAGGCGCTCGAGCGCAGCCGCTGCCTCGTCGTCACCCGCGCCACGCTCGAGGCCTTCATCGCCGAGCGCCCGGCGTTCGCGTTCGAGCTGCTCGCCAAGGTCATCCGCCGCGCCCGCGCGGCCACGCTGTCGGCGCGCCAGATGGCGCTCAACGACGTCTACGGCCGGCTGCGGCTGCTGCTGCAGTCGCTCGCCGTGCCGCAGCCCGACGGCAGCGCGCTGATCGCCGAGCGCCTGACGCACAAGGAGATCGCGCAGCGCATCGGGTGTTCGCGCGAGATGGTCAGTCGGTTGATGAAGGATCTGGAGCGGGGGGGGCATCTGCGCCGCGACCTGGCGACATGGTCGTTTCCGCGCGCCTTGCCGCCGCGCTGGTGAGACCTGGCGCTGGCGGGCGTCCGGCGCGTCGAGGCGGACGTCGCCGTCCTCAGGTCGGGGGGTGCGCTGGCGAGGATGGCGCCTCGTTGGCTTGACACCTCATCCCGGGTCCACAACCATTCACAGATGGATACACGCGCGCCAAACGGCGGGATGGGCGGTGGCGGCGGCACGCCATCGCCGCCGGCGGGGCCCCGGCGGCACTTCGTCACGATGTTGTTCGCCGACCTGTCGGGATCGACGCGGCTGTCGGCGGCTCTGGAGGCCGAGCACTACGCGGCGTTGTTGGCCCGCTTGTCGCACGCCTATTGGACCGTCGTGGCCCGGCACGGCGGCGTCGTCGTTCGCATCCAGGGCGACGGCATGCTGGCCGTGTTCGGGCATCCCGAGCCGCGGGAGGACGATGGCCGCCGCGCGACCGATGCGGCGCTCGAGTTGCACGCGACAGTACGCGCTTTGCGCCTCGATGCGCCGGTGCAGGGCCTCGACGGGTTGACGCTGCACAGCGGCATCCATTCCGGAATGGTGTTGGTCGGCGAGGGCGATGTGGTCAAGGGCAGGCTCGAACTCACGGGCGTAGCGGCCAACGTCGCCGCCCGGCTGTCCGCGGCTGCGCGTTCGGACGAAGTGCTGGTCAGCGCCGAGACGCTGGGCCCCGACAGCGGACAATTCGTCATCGAGTCCCGGCGCACCCTCGACTTGGAAGGCGCGCCTGGCCCGTTGGTGGCGTTGTCCGTGGTGGCACGCGCTGCCGCAGACAGCCGGTTCGAGGCCCGTGCGAGGCGCGGCCTGTCCCCATTCGTCGGGCGTGAGGATCTTCTGCGGACGTTGGATGCCGCGCTGGCAGAGGCTGTCTCCGGCGGCACGCGGGCGTTGGTGTTGCTCGGCACCGCTGGCATGGGCAAGACGCGCCTGGCGAACCAGTTCCTGGATCGGTGCGCCGACCGCGGCCTGTCGATCGTGCGCGGCTACTGCGACAGCGACCTCGGCGCGGAGCCCCTGCAGCCGTTCCAGCAGATGCTGCGGTCGCTCGCCGCGACGGAGCCAGGCCAGAGCGGCGAAGCGGCCGCCGAGGACGCACGCCAGCGGCTCGCCCGCCATGCGCCCGGTTGGAGTCCGCCTGCCGCATTCCTGCCGATTGCGCTGTCGCTCAACCTCTCGCCTTCGGCGCCGCCGGCTGTATTTCCGCCGCAGGCCGTGCGCCAGGGCTTCATCAGCCTGTTCGAACGGATGGCCCATCATCGGCCCCTGGTCATGTTCATCGACGACTGGCAGTGGGCCGACGACGGATCGCACCAGCTGCTCGATTCACTGACGTCGCTGCAGGCGCCCCTGCTGTTGCTGCTGGCGGCGCGCAGCGACGCCGAACTCGCGCTGCCCCAGGTCGTGACCAGGACCGAGGTCGCGCCGCTGGACGACGACGATGCCGCACGCACCGTCAAACGCTGGTTGCCGCACGCGCATCCGTTTCTGGTGCGCGACATTTGCGCTTATGCAGGGGGCAATCCCCTCTTCCTCGAAGAGCTTTGCCACCGAGCGGCCAGCGACGCCGAATTGCATCCGGTGGTCCGGGTGCACGGCGGCGAGGCCTGGCTCAGCACGTTGATCTCGTCGCGCGTGGCGCGGTTGCCGAAGGCCCAGAAGGAGCTGGTGCAAAGCGCCGCGGTGATCGGACACACGATGCCCGACTGGCTGTTCGAGCGCGTCACCGGTTGCTCGGCCGACGATCCGCTGGTGCGCGGGCTGGCAGAGCAGGACTTGATCTTCCCTGGCGAGCAGCCCTGCACGCTGCGCTTCAAGCACGGCATCACGCGCGACGTGGTGTACGAGGGCGTGGGCCTGCAGGAACGGACGCGGCTGCACCTCGCGACGGCGAACGCGCTGTTGGCACGTTCCTCGGACCTCGCGACGACGGGTGTGCAGGTGTGCGAAGCGCTGGCGTACCACTTCGATGCGGCTGGAGAGCCGCAGCAGGCGGCCGTCTACGCCGAGGCGGCCGGCGATCGTGCCGTCTTCGCCTCGGCGCTGGACCGCGCGAAGTCCCAGTACCGCGTCGCGCTCGCTGCGCTCGGGCGGCTCGGTACGGCGCCCGGCGTCATTCAGCGCTGGGCGGCGATCGCCCAGCGCCTTGGCCTGGCCAGCGTCTTCGACCCCTCGCGCGAAGAACTGCCGGTCTTCGAGAAGGCGGTGCAGCTGGCGCACGCCAGCGCCGACGCCTCCGCGATGGCGCGAGCCCACTACTGGCTCGGCTACATGCACTACGCGCTCGGCGACGCGCCGGCGGCACTCGACCAGCTCGCCCAGGCGCGCGCGCATGCGCAGGCGTCGGCCGACACTCGGCTGGCGGTGCAGATCGATGCGACCCTGGGTCAGGCGCTGGCATCGGCCGGGCGGTACCGCGAGGCGATGCCGCTGCTCGACAACGCGATCGCGATCAAGCGCCGCCATCGCACCGGGGCAGGCAACGCCGTGGGCCTGACCTACTCGTTGGCGTGCAAGGGCTACGCCCTCGGCGACCAGGGCGAATTCGACGCCGCTCAGGCCTGCTTCGACGAGGCACTCAACGACACCGGTTGCGATCAGCCGGAGGTCACCGGCTCCGTGCGCGGCTGGTACGGTGCAGTTCGGATGTGGCAGGGCCGCTACGACGAGGCCGTGGAACTGGCGACCCAGGCCTGGCGCGAAGGCGAACGCGTGCGAAGCCTGCACCTGATGGCGATGGGGCGCGCCGTGGCAGGGTGTGCGCGCTGGCGGCTGACACGAGACCCCGAGGCGCTCCGCGAAGTGCGGGACGCCGTCGAGTGGCTTTCGAGGCGAGGCAACGCGCTGTTCTCGTCGCTTAACCACGGATGGCTGTGTGAGGCGCTCGCCGAGACCGGGGATCGCCAGGGCGCGCGCGTGCACGCGGCGCTGGCGTTGCAACGTGCGCGCCGGCTCGACTTGCTGGGCAGCTGTGTGGCCGCGCGTACGATGGGCCGCCTGGCGGCCAGCGAAGGGCGCTTGGATCTTGCCGCGCGCTGGCTCGAGGTCGGCAGGCGCTGGGCCGAGCGGCGCGATTCGCGCCGCGAGCAGGCCGAGAACGCGCTGTGCGCGGCCGAGTTCGCGCTCGCCCGCGGTGAAGGCGATCGGGCGCAGTCGCTGCTGGCCGAAGCCGACGCCGCGTTCGCCGAACTCGGCATGGCGGCGCGGCGTTCGCCTGTGCGCGAGCTGCGGACGGCCGCCTGAAAGCGCGGCGCCTCGGCCCGCCGCAGACGGTCCGGGGCCGCCGCTCACGCGTCATGCGGCTTCAGCGTCAGCGTGGTCGGGCTCGCCGTCGCGGCCCACTGGCCTGCGGTCAGAAACGCGGTCAGACCGCCGAGCAGTGCGCCGAGCGCCATGTGACGGCCCGGGCAGGCGTGCGGCGTGCTGCGATCGGCCCCTTTCACCAGGCTGCCGCCGAACAGCAGATCCTCCGCCGCGTCAAAGTCATCTGGCCGTTCGGCGAGTGCCGACCCTAGGCCGAGCCACACCACGTCGCCTTCCTGAACCTCGATGCCGCGAAAGAAGTGCCGCTGTGCGGCCGTACGCCAGATGCCGTCGGCCACGGGATCCGCGGCCAACGTGGCCACCAACGGCGCGCGAAGCACTTTCTTCGCCGGCATGTACTGCACTGGGCTGCTGTTGCCTCGCAGGAGTTCGTGCTGCAAGTGCCAAAGCCGCCGATCGCGCACCCAGGCGACGAGCACCTTGGCCCAGCTCCCGAGCAAGGTGGCGGGCAACCCGAGCATCACGTTGGCTACGGTCCCCTCGCGTGTGCCAAGATTGGTGACGCGACATTCGTCCAGCTTCTGCAGGACCGCCGCAATCACCGCCGGCTTGGGGTCCGACGCCGTGCTCGCCGTCCACCCCGCCGCGGCTTCCTTCAGTGGCTGGCTGTGCCGCTTGGCCAGGGCCTCGACGACCGGATTCGGATAGGCCGAGAAGACGTAGCGCGCGACGGAGAGGAAATGGCCGGGACACCGGACTGGTTGGTCGGATGCCGACGGGTCGAGACCGCCGGGCTGCGCGATGCGGTCGTCGTAGCGCACACCGAACCAACGGGCGAGCAAGTCGGCGATGAGTTCCTGGCCGAGTTGCACGACGTCGACGGTGGCCGCCGGCAGACGCAGCGCCTGCGCCGAGCTGAGCCGGCCGGCGAGCCGTTCGGTGACGACCTGCTCGGCGGTGGCGAACGCTTTTGCTTCGTCAACGGCGTCGACGATGGCGGCCTTCACGGCGGCCACGTGGGGCTGCTGGTGACCGTCGTGAGGACCGACGTCGTCCCGGCCAAAGGGGCTTTCGCCCAGGGTCTGCTTCATCCGCTCGCCGTACCCGCGGGCGCTGTACGTCGTGCCGCCGTCGCGCAGGACTTGGAGCACGGTTTCGTATCCGCCGACGACCACGCAGCCACCGATCCTCTGGACCCCCGAGCGAGACCGGACATCGGCCCAGCACCGGTCGCGCACGAGTTCGTCCTCGAACATCCGCTTGACATCGCGGGTCTCCGGGGGGACGTTCCTCACGGCCGGTGACCGCGCGGCGACCGGCCGCTCGGAAGTGTCCGGCCGCGTCAGCGCGTCGATGTCCCGCAGCAGCAGGATCGAGGGCACGAACGCGTACAGCCCCCACTGCAAGGCCGAGATCGGCTGGTCGCCGAGGTCGACGCGCACGACCCGGTCGTCGTGCACGAAGCGGAACACATTCACCTGGCCAGGAAACGGGACGCCGACGAACGGGTCGGTCTGCGCCGACGACACGCCGCTGCTGTTGCCCCCCGTCAGCCAGCGCTGGACGACCTCGAACTGCTCGGCGATGCTCGCGTTGTAGGCCACGAAAAGGATGCCGCGATCGTCGTCACCGCGCTCGTCGCTGCCCGGCGGCCCGTAGCTCATGCCGCGGCGCAGCAGGCGTGGCACCGGACCGCCCGGCGTGGCCGTGCGGGGGTTGGCTCGCCGCACGTGCGACGCGAAAGGGCACTGCGCGCCGTCGGCGTCGTTCCGGAAGTCGAAATCGTTCGGCCCCGAGCCGCGCGCGGTGACGAGGGGGCGCCCGTCGCTGCCCCGGCCCATCAGCTTCGCCCGCACCAGTTCGCGCGCGTCGTCGCGCGAAGCGGCGATGCCAGAGTTCACGAGTGCGTTGGCGGTGCGTTCGACGAGGGTGTCGAATCGCCCGACGTACTGGCGGATCTTGCGCACGACGACGAACGTGCCGAGAGCCATCCAGCCGGCGCCGACCGTGGCGGCGTCGTCGCCGTCCTCCCCGCGCACGCCGTCGCCGCGGCCATTGGGCCAGCCGAGCAGGAATTCACCGGTCTTCACCCCATCGTCCCAGTACAGCGGCTGCGCGGAAGGCGTCAGCGACGGCTGGCTGATGCCGTCGACGTAGCCGAAGTGGTCGCGCGCCGCCGGCTCTCCGGCGTTCTTGGGGCGAGACCAGCCGGGCTCGACCGCCAGCACCTCCAGCGCGTCGGCGGGCAGACCGTCAATCCACTTCTTCAGTCTCGGCAACAAAGCCCAGGAGTTGGTGGTATTCGCCTCGTCGCCGGCTTCGCAGGTCCTCAGCTGAATCACGAGGTGAACGGATCCGAGGTCCACCGGCGGCATCGACTGGCCGGCGGGCGTGGCCCAAGGGCGGGGCCTCGTCCAATGCTGCGGGTGGTTGCCGCGCACGTCGCCGAGGATGCCGGCCCTGCCTTCCATGCCTTGCACGAACTCCGCGGGCAGCGCCGCGAGCTTGTCGGGGTGGGCGCCGAGCGTCCGCAGGCCGTGGTACGTGATCGCCACCGTGCAGAACACGCGATCGGCGGTGAGTTCGACGGCGGTGCCGTCGCTGATCCGGGCGGCCGGCTTCCCCGGGCCGGTCCCGGCGGCTTCGCGCAGCCATTTCCGAGCTTTGGCTGCATCGATCACATGGACAAGCACCAGCGCGCCGCGCACCCGGCAGCCGTGCGGCGCTGCGGGCGAGCGCAGGATGCCACCCTGGATCGATTGGGGCTCCGGCGCGCCTCGGCGCTGCCGGGGCTGTGGTGGCACCGGGCGCTTGTTCATCAGCCAGCGGAACTCCGCCTCCAGCGGCGGGCGCCAGACGTCGTAGGGCTGCCCGGGATCGAATTCGCCCCGCGCGACCCACTCGCGCAGGTCGGACAGGTAGTCCTGTGCGAATCGCAGCAACACGGCTTCGTCGTCGGTCGGCGCTGGCTGGCCGGAGGCCGCGCTGCGGCCAAAAAAGGGCCGCAAGCCGTGGATCGCCCGCAGCGCGCGCAGCGCGTCCTGCACGGCCAGAGGGCTCGGCGGCGGCGGACGCACCGGCGCCAGCGCCAGCTGCGCGGCACGCAGATCGGCGTCCGGCCGGGCGCCGAAGACGCGTTGCCGCGCCTCCAGGCCTTCGAGGTAGGCGCGGTCCGCCACCGTACCGCCCGTGTCGACGTAGAAGAACTGGCTCGGGATCTCGTGACGGCGCACCCACGCGACGTAGTCGTCGTACGCGCTGACCGCCGCCAGCGGATAGCCGTCGCAATGGCAGAAGATCAGGTCGAGCATCGTGCCGAGCGGCCCCCAGATCACCCGCATGTATGGCTCCCAGCCACCGTCGAAGCTGACGTTGAGCAGGAGGCGGTCCCCCGGCGGCAGCACGGCGAAGCGGAAGAAGTGGATTCCGCGCCAGCGTCCGACGATGTCCATGCGCGGGCTGGGCACCAGATCGCCCTCGCGCGTGATGTGGCGCGCCGCGTCGAGCAGGGCGAGCACGCGCCGCAGTCGCCATTCGTACGTGCGGCTGTCGAAGATGCCGTCGATCAGCCCCTGCTTGACGGGCGCGATGACGGTCAGGTCGGTGATGCCGAGCAGTTGGGTGGGTGGCGGCCGAGACATGGCGATCTCCTCGTCGGCGCGTTCGGTGGCGCGGATCGGAACCGTGTCACCAAGGGGGTGAAAGATGCAGCTTCGGCCGCGGATGTGGTGCACCCTGGTCGAGGGCGTCTGGCGGCGTCGTGGCGTCGATCGTGCGCATCAGCGAGCGCACTTCTCTGATCAGGTCCAGCGCCTGCTCGCGCGACACGTCGTCGGGAAACGCGTGGTCGGCCGGCTGCGCCGCGCGCAGAAGACGCACGTAGTCGGGCTCGCCGGTGGCGAGCCGGTCGACGAACGTTGCCAGATACGCGCGCAGTGCCGACAGCGTCGTGCGTGCGCGGGTCCAGCGGTGGCGCTCCCAGGCATTGGCAGCGCCGTCGCGCCCGGGCAATGCGAAGTCGCGGTGCAGGCGTCTCGCCGCGATCTGCCCGAGCTGGCCGAGCCGGCGGATCGTGTGGGGCGGCATCGTCAGGTTCAGCCCGCCGGCACCCCGGGGCACGCCGATGTGCACGACGCGATCGCGGAAGCTCGGCATCCTTCGCTGCAAACTGTCCCGCCAGTCGAGCGAGGTGTGCAGGATCGCCTGCAGGAACGGCAACGGGTCGCGCCAGCACGCCGCGTCGCCGATCGTCGATGCCTCGGCATCCGGGTCTTGCGTGTCCGCGCGCGTGACCGATCGCCGGCGCGCGCCGCTGCGGTACAGGTTGATCGCGAAGGTGGGGAAACCGGGCAGCGGCGCGTCGAACAAGTGCACGGGGCAGTTGGACGTGATGCCGCCATCGGAGAAGTACGTCTTTCGCACGTCGTACTGACGTGGCGCGGGTTCCGCCTCGACACCTCGTTCCGGGGGGCGCGGCACGGCGACGTACATCGGGATCGCCGACAGCAGCAGCGGAAAGCTCAGGCTCAGGCGCGCGGCGACGAGCACCGGCAAATGCTGCGGCGGCGGCAACGCCCAAAGGACGTGTCCGTCGTCGCGCACGAGCTTCGACGGCCTGCCGTGAATCTTCAGGTGCTGCATGACGGCCTTCGGGAACAGCGTCGCCCATTCGTCCGGGTCGTAGAAGAACTCGCGCAGCGGCTCTGTCCCCGGCTCGCCTGGGATACGCAGTGGCCGTGCCAGACCGAGGGAAGTGGTGACGATCTGCAGATCGATCTGCCGGCCCGACGTGGACCACGGTGCTGAGATCTTGCCGTCGGGCTGTCCCCAGAGGTCGCCGAACGTGAGCGGCGCGCATTCACACTTGCCGGAGAGCGACTGGTACAGCTTGTGCAGCGTCGGCATCAGGGCGTTGCTCGCTCCTTCCGCCTCTCCTTCCGCCTGGGGCATGCCGCTGCACAGTCCCCAGTGGTTGGCGCGAAGTGCGCGCACCGTTCGCCACACGGCCCAGGCAGCGACAACGACAACCGCCCCGAGCAAGGTCGGCAACATGACGACGACCCAGAGGGCTGCGCAGGCCGCTGCCAGGTCCGGCGCAGTACCGCACCAGGAAAACGACGATACCCATCGTGCGACCAGCCAGCCGATCACGGCTGCGAGCAGTGACGCGAGCACCGCGCCGCCCGGGTGGTTGATCCACAAGGCGGCGACGCCGCGCGCCACCGCGGAGGCGCCGTAACGCTTTCCTGGACGCGCAAGCACCGCCAGCACGACCCGAAAGGCGGCGCGCGCCATTGGATGGGGCCGGAACAACGCGAGCAGCCGGGTGCCGCCTGTCTCGTCAGTCATGGCCAGCTTGTCCGGGAACCGGCCGAGTTCGACGAAAGGATCGGCTGGCGGTGGCGAGCGTCCACACGGGGCCGCCGCAGCGCTCGTAGCGACTTGGCGGCCGTACTCCGCGGCGGCGGCAGCCGCAGCCGCCATCGCACCGGAAGACGTGCCGCCAAGCTGGCGGAACGTGTAATGGCGCGACAGCCGACACAGCAGGCCGGCGTAGATCAACGCACTGGTCACGCCGCCTTCGAGCACGATACTGCAGGGCGAACGCTTCTCGACCACCGCCTGCTCCTCAGGTTCGTAGGCCGTCGACTCGTCGGCTTCGGGGCAGCGGCATCGTTGAGTCGTTCGGTGCAGCCTGCCCCGCCTCCAGCATCCTGCGCCACTTGCGCATTCGGTGCATCCTTCGCCGAGGAGATTGGCGCCGATTCTGGCGGTGGCCACGAGCGTTGAACAGCCTTCGTGATTCCGTCCAGCAGTTCGGGCACCGATCGGGGCGCGAACACGATCCATGTTGGCCGATGCTGCGCGGCAGGTGGCTTTGCCCGAAACGGGCAGGGGAATCCCGACCATTGCGCTCGAAGCAGCGCCTGGCGGCGGCTCGACGCCGCCACCGCCCGGCGGGTCGGCACCCCCGCCGCCGCCGCCACCGACGCTGAGCTGCACCTCCGGCGGCGGCAGCGGCGTGCGCGGGTTGCAGCTGTTCGGCGAGACGTACGTCGCGCCGGCGGGCGGCCCGGCCTCGACCGCGGCGCAGATCACGCTGCGGCCCGGCATCGTCGACTTCACGAACCCGCAGTTCGGTCCCGCGGCGACGACCGGCTCGCTGCAGGTGCAGCTGTGGGCG
>CALIDR010000059.1 GCA_938022295.1 uncultured Burkholderiaceae bacterium | reverse complement strand
AGCGAGTTCGGCGCCGGGCCACGGGCGCGAGTAGCGCAGGGCAGCCAGCGCGCAGCGCTGGCCGCCGAGGTGAAGCGCCGACGCCCGCGCGCACGGCGCTTTGCCGCGCCAGCCTCGGCAGGCCAACTCAAAGGGAACCGTCGATGTTCACGAAGGGCCGAAACAACCCATTCGCCTGGAGCAACACAACGCGAAGGCGCAAACGCCGCCGAGCCCAGTCGTCCGGCAGGCGTGCATTGTTCGCAGCGTGCTCAGCGTCGGCGCGGGAATCCCCATCACTGCGGGTCGCGGCGCAAACGGTCGCGACCGCATACTGCGCCGCGTATGCAAGCCGCTGCCGCCCCCGCGGACCGCCGATGCCGCTGACGCCGCCGTCGCCGGCGGCGTGGCGCCGCATCGCCCCCTTCGTCGTCTTCCTGCTGCTCCTCGCCGTGCGGGGCTGGACGCCGGACGACAACGCACTCGGCATCGACCCGCGCTGGATCTACGGCGTCACGGTGCTCGTCGTCGGCGCGATGCTCGCCTTCTGGTGGCGCGACTATCGCGAGCTCGCGCTGGCGGCGCTGCCGACGGCCTCGCAGGCCGCGCTGTCGGTGGCGGTGGGCCTGGCGGTCTTCGTCGCCTGGATCCACCTCGACGCACCGTGGATGATCCTCGGCACACCGACTGCGACGTTCGTGCCGCTGACCGACCGCGGCACGCTGCACTGGGAGCTGATCGCGGTGCGCTGGATCGGCGCCGCACTGCTCGTGCCGGTGATGGAGGAACTGTTCTGGCGCAGCTACCTGATGCGCTGGCTCGAGCACGTCAACTTCGACGCCGTGCCGCCGCAGCGCGTCGGCGTGCGCGCGATCGTGCTGTCGACGCTCGCCTTCATGCTCGTGCACAACCTGTGGCTCGCGGCGATCCTGGCCGGCCTGGCCTACGCGTGGCTGTACGTGCGCACCGGCAGGCTGTGGGCGGCCGTGATCGCGCACGCGGTGACCAACGGCGCGCTCGGCCTGTGGGTCGTCGCCACGGGCAACTGGCAGTTCTGGTGACCGGCGTCAGTCGACGCCGCGCGCGCGGTCGGCCGTGAAGCGGGCACGCCACGCGGCGAACGTGCCGGCCTGCAGCGCGCCGCGG
Organism: uncultured Burkholderiaceae bacterium; assembly: GCA_938022295.1. GTDB lineage: Bacteria > Pseudomonadota > Gammaproteobacteria > Burkholderiales > Burkholderiaceae_C > Calidifontimicrobium. The sequence continues at coordinate 1,619 of CALIDR010000059.1, read as the reverse complement.
ATCTCGCGCATCAGCTGCAGGTAGTGGTGCAGGTTGTGGATGCTGGCCAGCATCGGCCCCAGCATCTCGCCGCAGCGGTCGAGGTGGTGCAGGTAGGCGCGGCTGAAGTTCGCGCAGGTGTAGCACGTGCAGCTCTCGTCGGGCGGGCGTGAGTCGGCCCGGTGCTTCGCGTTGCGGATCTTCAGGTCGCCGAAGCGGGTGAAGAGGTGGCCGTTCCTCGCATTGCGCGTGGGCATCACGCAGTCGAACAGGTCGACGCCGTGGGCCACCCCGTCGACGAGGTCCTCGGGCGTGCCCACGCCCATCAGGTAGCGCGGCTTGTGGGGCGGCAGCCGGTGCGGCGTGTGGGCGACGATGCGCCGCATCTCGTCCTTCGGCTCGCCGACGCTGACGCCGCCGATCGCGTAGCCGGGCAGGTCGAGCTCGGCGAGCGCCGCGGCCGACGCCTCGCGCAGCGGCTCGTACATGCCGCCCTGCACGATGCCGAAGAGGGCGTTGGGGTTGCCCAGGCGCTCGAACTCGGCCTTCGAGCGCTGCGCCCAGCGCAGGCTGAGCTCCATTGACGCGCGCGCCTCGCGCTCGCTCGTCACGTGGCCGGCGGTCTCGTACGGCGTGCACTCGTCGAACTGCATCACGATGTCCGAGTTCAGCACCGTCTGGATCTGCATGCTGAGCTCGGGCGTGAGGAACAGCCTGTCGCCGTTGACGGGCGAGGCGAAGTGCACGCCTTCCTCGGTGATCCTGCGCCCCTTGCCGTCGGCACCGCCCAGGCTCCAGACCTGGAAGCCGCCGCTGTCGGTCAGGATCGGCCGCCCCCAGCCTTCGAAGCGGTGCAGCCCGCCGAACGGGCGCAGCACCTCCAGCCCCGGGCGCATCCACAGGTGGAACGTGTTGCCGAGGATGATCTGCGCGCCCATCGCCTCGAGATCGCGCGGCAGCACGCCCTTGACGGTGCCGTAGGTGCCCACCGGCATGAACTGCGGCGTCTCGACGACGCCGTGGTTCAGCGTGAGCCGCCCGCGGCGCGCGTGGCCGTCGGTGGCGAGGATCTCGAAGCGCAGCATGGCGGCCATTGTCGTCGGCGCGGCAGGACGTTCGCCGCGGCACCGCGCAAGGCGGCCTGCGTTCACGACTCGAGAAACAGCTCGTCGCTGTCCTGGTCGTAGGCGACCAGCCCGGCGAAACGGCCCCAGTCGACGGCCGTGTCGAGCTGCGCGGCGGCGTCGTCGCCGAAGTCGCGCCGCAGCGCGTCGACGAAGTAGTCGCGGTCGACGCGCTGGTCGTCGTCGCTCTGCAGCGTCTCGTAGATCCAGCGGATCAGCGGCACGCGCAGCGCCCGCCCGGCGATGATCTCCTTGCGCAGCGGGATGCTGGCCTCGGCGTACTCCCGGCCGAGCGGCAGCAGGATCAGGTCGCCCGCCTCGACGCGCGCGAAGCCCAGCCGCTCGGCCGCCTCGACGAGCGACAGCAGCGCCTTCATGTCCGGCCCCACCGCCTGCGCCAGCCGCGGCAGGTCGCTGCGGCCGTTGTCGGCGGCCACCGCCTCGACGAGGCCGCCGACGGCTTCGAGCCGCGCGCGCGGCAGGCGCCGCGTGACGCCGGGCGAGCCCGGCGCGGTG
>CALIDR010000058.1 GCA_938022295.1 uncultured Burkholderiaceae bacterium | reverse complement strand
GCCACCAGCGACGACCGCGACCTGATCCTGCACATCGTCGAGGCGGTGGCCTCGCAGGTCTTCATCCCGCTGACGGTGGGCGGCGGCGTGCGCACCGTCGACGACGTGCGGCGCCTGCTCAACGCCGGCGCCGACAAGGTCAGCTTCAACTCGGCGGCGGTGGCCAACCCGCAGGTGATCCGCGATGCGTCGGACCGCTACGGCGCGCAGTGCATCGTCGTCGCGATCGACGCCAAGCGCAGGCACGGCGACGACCTCGCCGCCCGCGGCGCGGGCTGGGACGTCTACACCCACGGCGGGCGCCGCAACGCCGGGCTGGACGCCGTCGACTGGGCGCGCCGGATGGCCGAGCACGGGGCGGGCGAGATCCTGCTCACGAGCATGGACCGCGACGGCACCAGGAGCGGCTTCGACCTGGAGCTCACCCGCGCGGTCGCCGAGGCGGTGCCGGTGCCCGTCATCGCCTCGGGGGGCGTCGGCGCGCTCGAGCACCTGAGCGAGGGCATCCGCATCGGCGGCGCGGACGCGGTGCTCGCCGCCAGCATCTTCCACTACGGCGAGTTCACCGTCGGCCAGGCCAAGGCGCTGCTCGCGCGCGACGGCATCCCCGTGCGGCTGTGACGCCGCCGCCGCGCCGGGCGCCGCCGCGCGAGGTGCGCCTGATCGGCGGGCGCTTCAAGCGCCGCAAGCTGCCGGTGGCCGACCGCCCCGGGCTGCGCCCGACCCCCGACCGCGTGCGCGAGACGCTGTTCAACTGGCTCGGCCAGGACCTCACCGGCTCGCGCGTGCTCGACGCCTTTGCCGGCAGCGGCGCACTCGGCTTCGAGGCCGCCTCGCGCGGCGCCGCCGAGGTGGTGCTGCTCGAGCGCGACCCGGCGCGCGCCGCCGGCCTGCGCGCGAGCGCGCAGCGGCTCGGCGCCGACGCGGTGCGCGTCGTCGCCGCCGACGCGCTGGCGTGGATGGCGCGCGCCGCACCGGCGTCGTTCGACCTCGTGCTGCTCGACCCGCCGTTCGACGCCGGCCTGCACGACGCGGCGCTCGCCGCCGCCGCGCCGCTCTTGCGCGCCGGCGGCTTCGCCTACGTCGAGGCGCCGCGACCGCTCGCGCCGCCATCCGGCTGGGCGCTGCACCGCGCGGGGCGCGCCGGCGCGGTGCACTTCCACCTGCTGCAGCGCGGCGGCTACACTGAAACGGAGCCTTCCGCCAGGAGCGAGCCGTGACCTCGACGACCCGCCTGACCGCCGTCTACCCCGGCACGTTCGACCCGATGACGCTCGGCCACGAGGACCTGATGCGCCGTGCCAGCGCACTGTTCGAGCGCCTGATCGTCGGCGTGGCCGCCGGCCACCACAAGCGCACGATGTTCACGATCGCCGAGCGCATCGAGATCGCGAAGGAGGCCGCGCGCCCGTATCCCAACGTCGAGGTGATCCCGTTTCGCGGCCTGCTGCGCGACTTCGTCGTCGACAACGGCGGCAAGGTCGTCGTGCGCGGGCTGCGCGCGGTCAGCGACTTCGAGTACGAGTTCCAGATGGCGGGCATGAACCGGCAGCTGATGCCGCACGTCGAGACGCTGTTCCTGACCCCGAGCGACCAGTACCAGTTCGTCAGCGGCACGTTCGTGCGCGAGATTGCCACCCTCGGCGGCGATGTCTCCAAGTTCGTGTCACCCTCCGTGCTCGCACGGCTCAACGGGCGCGTCGGCGCCTCGGCCTGAACCGCTGTCACGGAGGAACGCGCGCCATGGCGCTGATGATCACCGACGAGTGCATCAACTGCGACGTCTGCGAACCCGAGTGCCCGAACGAGGCGATCTCGATGGGCCCGGAGATCTACCGCATCGACCCCGAACGCTGCACCGAGTGCGTCGGCCACTGCGACGAGCCGCAGTGCGTGCAGGTGTGCCCGGTGGCGTGCATCCCGGTCGACCCGCAGCGCGTCGAGACGCGCGAGTCGTTGTGGGCGAAGTACCGGCGGCTGCAGGGCGAGGCCGCCTCAGCGGCCTGATGCCGCGGCCGCCTTCGGCACCCGGGCGCGGCGCGACGGTCGCGCGTCCGGCGCCGCCGCCGCGGTCGGCGCCGGCTCGGTCACCCGCCGCGGCGACCGGTACGCGGCTTCCAGCGCACGCCGCGCTTCGGCCTCGCGCTGCCGCCGCTCGTCGACGAGGCGCGCCGCGAGCCGCGCCTCGCGCTCGGCCACGGCCCTTGCCTCCTGCTTCGCGCGTTCGTCGGGGCCCGGCGCGATCGGCACCACCTGCCCGCCGGCGCAGGGCGTCTGCGTGAACGTCCTGCCTTCGGCGCCGCACCGGTAGACGACCGACGGCGCGGCGGCCGCATGCCACGCGGCCAGCGCCGGCCACAGGGCAAGCAGGGCGCGGCGCTTCACGGGCGGTCCGCCGGCGCGGCGTCCTCGGCGCGCGGCGGCCGCGGCTTCGGCGGCTTGGCGTGCAGCCGCATCGTCGCGCGGTCCATCTCGCCGGCCAGCAGCAGCTCCAGCGCGTCGAGCGAGCGCGCGATGCACGCCTCGATCGCCTCGCGCTGCTCGGGCGGCGGCTTGCGCAGCACGTAGTGGACGACCTCGGCGCGCGCGCCGGGGTGGCCGATGCCCAGCCGCAGGCGCCAGAAGTCGGCGCTGCCGAGCGCGGCGACGATGTCCTTCAGCCCGTTGTGGCCGGCGTGGCCGCCGCCGAGCTTGAGCTTGAGCTGGCCCGGGGGCAGGTCGAGCTCGTCGTGGGCGACGAGGATCTCGGCGGGCGCGATCTTGTAGAACCGCGCGAGCGACGCCACCGCCTTGCCCGACAGGTTCATGTACGTCTGCGGCTCGAGCAGCCACAGCGGCCCCTCGCGGCGGTTCACGCGCGCGACGAGGGCGTGGTGGCCGCGGTCGGGCTGCAGCGTCGCGCCGAGCTTGCGCGCCGCGGCGTCGACCCACCAGAAGCCGGCGTTGTGGCGCGTCTGTTCGTACTCGGGGCCCGGGTTGCCCAGGCCGACCAGCAGGCGGATCATGGGGCGATTATCGAAGCCGCCCGGCCATGAAAAAGCCCCACCGAAGTGGGGCTGCAGTCGGTGCCGCGCGGGCGGCGGGTCATTTCTTGTTCTGCTTCTCGTCCTTCTTCTTGGCGGGCTTGCCCTTCTCGGGCTTGGCCACCACCGGCGCCGGGGCTTCCTCGACCTCTTCCTTCGGCACCGTGACGGCGACGATCACCGGGTTCAGCGTGCCGCGGCGCACCACCTTGATGCCGGCGGGCAGCTTCAGGTCGCTGGCGTGCAGCGACTGGCCCTTGACGAGGTGCGACAGGTCGATCGTGATGAACTCGGGCAGCTGCGAGGCCAGGCACTCGAGCTCGACCTCGGTCGCGACGTGGCTGACCAGGCACTTGTCGGTCTTCACCGCCGGCGACTGCTCCTCGCCGGTGAAGTGCAGCGGCACCTTCTTGCGCAGCCGCGTCGTCTCGTCGACACGCTGGAAGTCCACGTGCATCACCTGCGGCTTGTAGGCGTGCATCTGGAAGTCGCGCAGCAGCACCTTCTCGACCCTGCCGCCGAGCTCCATCTCGAGGATCGACGAGTGGAACGCCTCCTTCTTCAGCGCGAAGAACAGCGCGTTGTGGTCGAGCTCGATCGTCTTCGGCTCGCCGGCACCGTAGACGATGCCCGGCACCTTGCCCGCGTGGCGCAGGCGGCGGCTCGCTCCGGTCCCCTGCTGCGCACGCTCGTAAGCGGTGAATCTCATGGTTTCACTCCAGTGACAAACGGCCCCGCGACCAGGGCCTCGAATCGCGGGCCTTCGGCCCGCGGGCGGCAGGGGCGCCGGCCGGCACCCCCTCGTCGGAAAGGGCTCCGCAGGAGCCCGCTGTCCCGTCAAAAGTTGCTGTTCTGCTCGGCAAACAGCGACGTCACCGACTCGCCGTCGGAGATGCGCCGGATCGTCTCCGCGAAGAGGAACGCCACCGACAGCTGGCGGATCTTGGTGCACGTGCGCGCCGCCTCGCCGAGCGGCAGGGTGTTGGTGATCACCACCTCGTCGATCGCCGAGGCGCGGATGCGGTCGATCGCCGGGCCGGAGAACACCGCGTGCGTGCAGTAGGCGTAGACGCTGCGCGCGCCGCGTTCCTTCAGCACCTCGGCGGCCTTCACGAGCGTGCCGGCGGTGTCGATCATGTCGTCCATGATCACGCAGTTGCGGTGCTCGATCTCGCCGATCACGTGCATCACCTCGGCGACGTTGGTGCGCGGGCGGCGCTTGTCGATGATCGCCAGGTCGCAGCCGAGCTGCTTGGCCAGCGCCCGCGCGCGCACGACGCCGCCCACGTCAGGCGAGATCACGACCAGGTCGCGGTAGTTGCGGCTCTTCAGGTCCGACAGCAGCACCGGCGAGGCATAGATGTTGTCGACCGGGATGTCGAAGAAGCCCTGGATCTGGTCGGCGTGCAGGTCCATCGTCAGCACGCGCTCGACGCCGACGACCTCGAGCATGTTGGCCACGACCTTGGCGCTGATCGGCACCCGCGTCGAGCGCGGGCGGCGGTCCTGGCGCGCGTAGCCGAAGTACGGGATCACGGCCGTGATGCGCCGCGCGCTCGCGCGCTTGAGCGCGTCGACCATGATGCACAGCTCCATCAGGTTCTCGTTGGTCGGCGAGCCGGTGGGCTGGATCACGAACACGTCGCGCGCGCGCACGTTCTGCTGGATCTCGACGTCGACCTCGCCGTCGGAGAAGCGCCCGACCTTCGCCTGCCCGAGCTCGACGCCGAGGTTGGACGCGATCTCGCGCGCCAGCGCCGGGTTCGCGTTGCCGGTGAAGAGGACGGTGTTGAACAGCACGGCGGTCGGTTCGTCGGGAGCGGGGCGCGCGGCGGGCGCTTCGGGCCCGGGGGCGCTCAGCAGGTCGGTGCGGAAGGGGTTTGGCAGGGGAGGAAGGATTCGAACCCTCGAATGTCGGAATCAAAATCCGATGCCTTAACCAACTTGGCGACTCCCCTACACCGGACGCCGCTCGCGCCGCGCC
>CALIDR010000057.1 GCA_938022295.1 uncultured Burkholderiaceae bacterium | reverse complement strand
GCGTCGAGCTGCGGCTTGACGAGCGCGGCGTCGTTGCGCGTGAACAGGATCGCGATCGCGCCGGCGTGGGCGTCGAGGTTGCGCGCGTTGAAGCCGATCGCCTTGCGGTAGGCGTCGAGCGCGCCTTCGGCGTCGTTGCGCGCGAACTGCAGCAGGTCGCCCTTGAGCTTCCACGCCGAATCGTCCTTCGGATACTGGGCGATGACGTCCTCGACGAGCTTCATCGCGCCGTCGACGTCGCGCTGGCCGGCGAGCAGCCGGGCCTGGAAGACGCGCCCGGCCGCGTGGTCGGGCTGCGCGTCGAGCGCGGCCTTGACGGCGGCCTGCGTCTGCTCGGCCATGCCGCGCGCCGCGTAGGCGGTGGCGAGCGTGACCTTCAGATCGGCCAGCGCCTTCGGGTCGGCCAGCGTGGTGTCGGCGAACTCGTCGACGATCGGCTTGGACTGGCCCTGCTCGAGCATCGCGCGCGCGAGCAGCGGCACGACCTGTACGTCGTCGTACTTCAGTTCGCGCGCCTTGCGCAGTTCGACCGCGGCGGCGACCGCGTTGCCGGTGGCCAGCAGCGATTTGCCGAGCAGGAAGCGCGCCTCGGCGGCGTTGAGGTCCTTCTGCAGCGCGTTCTTCAGCTCGATGATCGCGGTGTTGTGCTCGTTCTTCGCGATGTGCTCGCGCGCCGAGGCGATCAGCTTCTCGGGCGAGTCGCCAGCGCCGCCGCAGGCGGCGAGCACGGCGGCAGCGGCAAGGGCGACGGCGAGGCGGCGGGGGTGGGCCATGGTGGGTATCCGTTCGGGCGGCAGGAGGCCGCGCAGCGCAGGGGATCAGGTCTTGATCGCGAGCCGGTTCAGCAGGTCGTACAGCGTCGGGCGGCTCACGCCGAGCAGCTCGGCGGCCTTGGCGATGTTGTCGTTCGTGCGCGCGAGCGCGGCGATCACGGCGGCGCGCTCGGCGCGTTCGCGCACCGTGCGCAGGTCGAGCGTCTCGGCCTCGGTCTGGCCCGCAGGCGCGGCCGGCGGCGGCAGGCCGAGCTCGTCGCAGCCGATGCGGTTGCTCTCGGCCATGATCGCCGCGCGCTTGATCACATTGAGCAGCTGGCGAACGTTGCCCGGCCACGGGTGGCGGTCGATCGCGGTCAGCGCGTCGTCGCTGAAGCTCAGGCTGCGCCGCTGCTCGTGCGCGAAGCGGCGCAGGAAGGCGTGCGCGAGCAGCACCGCGTCGCCCGGGCGCTCGCGCAGCGGCGGGATCTCGACGACGATCTCGGCGAGCCGGTAGTACAGGTCCTCGCGGAAGCGACCGTCGCGGATGCGGCCCTGCAGGTCCTGGTGCGTCGCGCAGACGACGCGCACGTCGATCGGGATCTCCTGCCGCGCCCCGAGCCGCTCGACCTTGCGCTCCTGCAGGAAGCGCAGCAGCTTGGACTGCAGCGCGCCGGGCAGGTCGCCGATCTCGTCGAGGAAGAGCGTGCCGCCGTGCGCGGTCTCGATCTTGCCCGGGGTCGTCTTGGCGGCGCCGGTGAAGGCGCCCTTCTCGTAGCCGAAGAGTTCGCTCTCGAGCAGGTTCTCGGGGATCGCGGCGCAGTTGATGGCCACGAACCGCCCCTTGCGCCGGCTCGCCTGGTGCAGCCCCTGGGCGAGCACCTCCTTGCCGGTGCCCGACTCGCCGAGCAGCATCACCGTGGCGTCGCTGGGCGCGACGCGCTCGATCGTGCGCGCGATCTTCAGCATCGCGGGGTCGCGCGTGATCAGCCCGGCCAGCGCGTCGGGCTGGTGCATCTGCTGCAGGCGCTGGTTCTCGGTCTGCAGCTCCCACACCCGGTACGCCCGCGCGATCGTCAGGTTCAGCAGCTCGGGCTCGAACGGCTTGGCGAAGAAGTCGTAGGCGCCGAGCGCGATCGCCTTCAGCGCGTTGGCCTGGTCGTTCTGCCCGGTCAGCACGATCACCTTGACGTTCGGGTCGGCGTCGAGCAGCTGCTCGAGCAGCTTGAAGCCCTCGGACGTCGAATCCGGGTCGGGCGGCAGCCCGAGGTCCATCGTGACCACCGCCGGCGCGTGGCGGCGCATCGCCACCAGCGCGCTCTCGCGGTCGTGCGCGGTGACCGCCTCCCAGCCGTCGAGCGACCACTTGATCTGCTTCTGCAGCGCGAGGTCGTCTTCGACGATGAGCAGCGGCGGCGGCTTGTGGGTGGTCATGGCGGGGCGGACGTTCACGCGGGCAGCGCCAGCGTGCGGTCCTCGGTGCCGGCGTCGAACAGCGGCATCAGCAGGGTGACGACGGTGCCGGCGCCTTCCTGGCTTCGGACATCGATCTTGCCACCCAGTTCCTGCACGTACTGGAAGCTCTCGAAGGTGCCGATGCCCATGCCGGTCTTTTTCGTCGAACTGAACGGCTTGAACAGGCGGTGGGCGACGAATTCGGGCGACATCCCGCAGCCGGTGTCGCCGACCTCGATGCGCGCCTGGCCGCTGGCGCGCTCGAGCTTGAGCCACACGCGCTGGTCGGGCCGGGTGGCGTCCAGCGCGTTGTGCACCAGGTGCCCGAGCACGCGCTCGACGCGCTCCTCGTGGCCGCGGGTCATCACGCGGTCGACCACCTTCACCTCCACCTCGCGGCCGCGGTCACGGGCCATCGCCGCGAGCCGTTGCGCGATCGAGGCCAGGTCGACCCCGCTCGGGCGGCCGGCGGCCGGTGCCTGCCCCTCGCGGAGCTGCAGCATCAGCTGGCGCATCTTCTCGAGCGAGTTCTCGACCGTGGCCAGCATATCCTGCTGGAACTCGGGGTTGTCGCGGTGGCGCTGCGCGTTCTTCAGCAGCAGCGAGAGTTGTGTCACGATGTTTTTCAGGTCGTGCACGACGAACGCCGACATGCGGTTGAAGGCGTCGAACTTGCGCGCCTCGAGCAGCGCCTCGGTGGCCTGCATCTGGGCGAGGAACGCCGCCGCCTGGCGGGCCGCCGTCTTCAGCAGGTCGGTGACCTCCCAGTCGAGTTCGAGCGGCGTGCGCGGGCGCGCCAACACGACGTAGCCGGCCAGCGCGTCGCCCACGATCAGCGGCACCACGAGCCACGCCTGCGGCGCCAGGCGCACGCTGTCGGGCACCGCGAGGTGGTCGTAGCGCTCGGGGCGGTCGCGGCACTCGCCGAGGTCGACGATCCACCCGCGCGCGAGCAGGAACGCGGCGAACGGCGAGTCGGCCGGCTCGCGCGCCGCGCTGGCCGCCATGTTCCAGCCGCCGGCCTGCACGAAGGCGCTGCCGTCGGCCGTCTTCAGCCACAGCGCGCCGGCCGGGCTCTCGACGAGGTCGGCCAGGCCGTGCGTGACCGAGGTGGCGAGCTCCTGCGGCGAGTGCTGCGCCGTCAGCCGCGAGGTGAACTGCAGCCACTCCTTGCGGTAGTCGTATCGGTAGTGGAACAGGTGCTTGCCGAAGAACACGCGCAGCCGCGCGCGCACCGTGCCCGACACCGCCAGCACCGCCAGCGCCGCCAGCGCCGCCGCCAGCAGCGCGATCTGCAGCGCGCGCCCCCACTCGCCGCCGGTGTAGCGCACGTAGTAGCCGATCGCCGACATGAACAGCAGGTACACCCCCGCCAGCAGCAGCGTGGCCGAGTGGAACGCCGCCGCGCGCGAGACGCGCAGCTTGCCGACCCAGTTGACGTGCCGCTTCGAGGCGACGAACAGCAGCGGCACCGCCAGCGCGTGCACGGCACCGCGCACCGCCAGCGCGTCGCTGTCCAGCGACGCGAACAGCACCGCCTGCGAGTACAGGTAGAGATCGAACACGAACATCAGCCCGAGCCCGAGCGCGAGCGGCTTGGCGCTCCAGTGCGAGTCCTCCGGCAGGTTGCGGTACAGCTGCTCGACGAGGATCAGGCCGAGCACCGCCAGCCCGAGCAGCAGCAGCGGCTCGACGCGCACGCGCAGCGCTGCCGGTACGGCGCCGGCCGCCACCGCGGCTAGCAGCGCCGCCTCGGCCGCGATCAGCAGGACCGCGGCGACGCCCAGCGCGCCGAAGTCGCGCCACGGCGCGCGGCCCGCGCGCGGCGGGTGGATCTGGCCGAGCAGGAACAGGAACCACAGCGCGTGCCGCGCCAAGTCGGCGGCGATGATCGACGGCGCCTCGGCGTCGCCGGTGATCCACGTCTCGCCGATGCCGACCATCGCCCACACGGCACTGGCCAGCACGGCGCCGGTGAACGGCCACGGCGGCGGCAGCTGCGCGCGGCGCACGTAGGCGGTGCGGACCAGATACCCCGCGAACAGCGCGTACAGCAACGCCGCGAGCGCGAAGCCGTAGGCGGTCAGGTCAGCGGCGGGGGTGTCCACGTTTCTGGCGCGAGAAGCACACCGGCGGGCCGGGCAGGTGACGAAGCCGCTATCCCGCAGCCTCGCCGGTATCCGCGCAGGTCCGCTGCCGGCCCGCTGCGGTCACGACAGATCCTGCACGGCCGGCGATTGTCGGTCATGGTGCGCCGCGGCAGGGCGCTTTGACGGTCCGGCGACGGTGCGCCACGGCGATTGGCGCACGCCTTCGCACGGCAACCCGCGGCCGCAGGCAGCGCGGTGTGCCGGCAGGTCGACCCGCTTCATCGGCCGTCATGCGGCGATCGACACTTTCTCGAACTCGAACGCCGCCCCAGCCGCGCTGCGGGTCTCCGCCCGGTGGGACCCGGGCGCTTCGGCAAGCGTGGCACGCGACGTCGCCGGCAGCGCGTTGCGCGTCGGCGTCAGGCCGTCGACGCCGGGGTTCTCCTCGACCCATCCGCCCCAGCGATCGCCGGTATCCTTGGCGGTGGCGTTGCGGGTCTGCGGCATGGCGAGCCTCGTCAGGCGAAGAGGATAGCGAAACGCCGCCAACGGCCGCTCGGCGGCCCGGTAGGCCGCACGACGCTGCTCAGCGCGAGCCGCGTGCCGTCAGCACCACCGCGATCGTCTCAAGGATGATGACGAGGTCGAGGAACAGCGAGTGGTTCTTCACGTAGTAGAGGTCGTACTCGAGCTTGCGCTTGGCGTCCTCGATCGACTCGCCGTAGTGGTAGCGCACCTGCGCCCAACCGGTGACGCCGGGCTTCATGCTGTGGCGCACGGCGTAGTAGGGCACCTGCTGAATCAGCTGCTCGACGAAGTAAGGCCGCTCGGGCCGGGGGCCGACGAGGCTCATCTCGCCGCGCAGCACGTTGATCAGCTGCGGCATCTCGTCGATGCGCAGCTTGCGGATCACGCGGCCCACGCGGGTGACGCGGTCGTCGTTGGTCGAGGCCCAGCGCGGCTTGCCGTCGCCCTCGGCGTCGCTGCGCATGCTGCGGAACTTGATCACCTCGAACGGCTTGCCGTTGAAGCCCGTGCGCTCCTGGCGGTAGAACACGCCGCCGGGCGACTCGAGGCGGATCGCCAGCGCCGTGAGCAGCATCACCGGCGCGCCGATCACGAGCAGGATCAGGGCGCACACCACGTCGAACGCGCGCTTGACCGTCGTGCGAAGCCACCCCTGGTTGAACCCCTCGCCGAAGATCAGCGCGCCGGCGTGCACGTGGTCGATGCGGATCTGCGCCAGCGACTTCTCGAAGTGCGCCGAAGTGTCGAGCACGCGCACCCCGGAGAGCTTGCAGTCCAGCAGCTCGCGCAGCGGCATGCTACCGCCGCGCCGCTCGCTGAGCGCGACGACGATCTCGTCGACCCGCAGGTCGCGCGCGAGCTGGCTCAGCGGCCGCCCGCCGTTGAGGATCCGGTTGGCCGGCACGCAGGCCTGCGTCTCGTTGGCGCCGACGACGAAGCCGACGATCTCGGCGTGCGGGTCGGCCTGCTGCAGCGTCTGCGCCACCTGCATCGCCGCCGGGCCGGCGCCGTAGATCAGCAGCCGCGAGCGGATCAGCGACTGCGCCTTCGAGTGCGAGACGTAGACGCGCTGCCCGAACACGCCGACGACGACGCCCATCGCCGCCAGCTGCATCAGTTCCTTGCCCGGCAGCGTGCCCGGCAGCAGGCCGAAGATCAGCCACGCCAGCGGCAGCCCGCAGACGATCGCCACCGTCGCGCGGGCGAGCGACTGCAGCAGCGTGCGGTTGTGCGCGTACTCGTAGAAACCGGTGGCCGAGTTCAGCACGAACACGCAGCCGGCCAGCAGCAGGCAGGCCAGCAGCGGCAGCAGCACGCCGTCGCCCGAACTGCCGATCCCGCCCGCGCCGCTCAGGCTCATGCCCAGGACGACGACGACGATCAGCGCCAGGTCGATGGCGACCTGCAACAGGGTGCGGCGGTGGAGGTAGTGGTTGAAGATGCGGATCATCGACTGCTCCGCGAGCCGCTCAATTCGCGCCACCGACGCCGTCGCCGGCTGTCGATGGAATTGACACTTGGCGGGCAGGATGCTGCCCGAGCCCCGGCGGCCAGTCATCCCCGCGAATGGGTGGC
>CALIDR010000056.1 GCA_938022295.1 uncultured Burkholderiaceae bacterium | reverse complement strand
TTTCTGTCGCAAGGCGCTCTCGCGCAAGCCGTCCAGGTCGACCCCAAGCTGCCCGTCTACCAGAAGGCTGCCGGCGTGTCCGGCAACTTCACGAGTGTCGGCTCGGACACTCTGAACAACCTGATGACGCTTTGGGCCGAGGAATTCAAGCGCCTATATCCGAACGTCAACATCCAGATCCAGGGTGCCGGCTCGTCGACCGCGCCGCCGGCGCTGACCGAGGGCGCCTCCAACTTCGGGCCGATGAGCCGCGTGATGAACGCCAAGGAGATCGAGGGCTTCGAGAAGAAGCACGGCTACAAGCCGACCGCCGTGCCGGTGGCGATCGACGCGCTCGCGGTCTACGTCAACAAAGACAACCCGATCCGTGGCCTGAGCATCGAGGAAGTCGACGCCATCTTCTCGGTCGGCCGCAAGTGTGGCTACCCGACCGACATCTCGAAGTGGGGCCAGGTCGGCATGACGGGTGAGTGGGCCAACCGCGACATCGCGATGTACAGCCGCAATTCGGTGTCGGGCACCTACGGTTACTTCAAGGACGTCGCGCTGTGCAAGGGCGACTTCAAGCGCAACGTCGCCGAGCAGCCGGGTTCGGCGTCGGTCGTGCAGAGCGTGACGACGCAGCTCAACGCGATCGGCTACTCGGGTATCGGCTACAAGACCTCGGGTGTGCGCGCGCTGCCGCTGTCGAAGAAGAAGGGTGAGCCTTTCGTCGAGGCCGACGCCGTCCACGCCATCGACGGCACGTACCCGCTCGCGCGTGTGCTGTACGTCTACGTCAACAAGAAGCCGGGCCAGCCGTTGCCGCCGCTCGAGCGCGAGTTCTTCAAGATGGTGCACTCGCAAGTCGGCCAGCAGGTCGTCGTCAAGGACGGTTTCGTGCCGCTGCCGGCCACGGTGGCCGCGCGTGCCGAGGAGATGCTGTCCAAGTGACGCTGCCGATGCGCCTGCCGGCGTGAGGCGCCAGCGGCACGCCGCCGAGCCCGACCACGGCCATCGTGGGCTCGGTGGCGTCACCAGTCACCCCATCCACTTGCGGAGCATTCCATTCATGACTACGTCGATTCGCCTGCGTTCGGTCGCCCCCGTGGCCGTCGCGTTCGTGCTGGCTGCGTGCGCCGGAACCCAGCCTCCGGCACCGGCGCCCAAGCCGGCGCCTGCGCCTGCGCCGGCCGCTGTTGCCCCTGCCGCGATGACGGCCGCCAAGCACTACTTCGTCGTGCTGCCCGAGGACGGACGCATGTACGCCTTCGGGGATGTGGCCAACTATTTCCAGTTCCTCGAGCACAGGGAGGTCGCCCTCACGCGCACGCGCATCGGGGGGAGCCCGATGGGTTCGACGCTCGTGTTCGGCATCACCAACGACGACGTCAAGTCCGGCAAGCCGAGCGTGGCCGAGCAGGTCTTCGACGCGAAGCTGCCGCCGGCCGACGATTTCTACGGCGAGGTGTTCAAGAACGGCCGGTACTACGTGTTCAGTGACCTGAAGGTCATGAAGGAATTCATCGGCTCCGGGGAGGTGCCGTACAGCTTCACGGACATCGGCACCGGCCCCGGCGGTGCCACGCTGGTGTGGGTCGTCGACAGCGCCGGCTTCAAGAAAGGCCGCCCGCAGGTCACGATCGACCGCTTTGCCGCACTGCGCAAAGACAAGAAGTAAAGCAGGGCTTCGCCCGCACCGCCGGCCCGTTGCCGACACGGCATGGGCCCGCGGTTTCGTTTGCACCGAGGGATACCGATGAGCACCAGCGCCCCCGTCACCGGCACCGTTCGCGAGAGCGTCGACCGCGCCATGGGGCGCCGGCTGCTGCTCGACCGGCTGTTCAAAAGCACGATGTCCGCGGGCGGCATCGGCGTCATCGTCGCGATCACGGCCATCTTCTTCTACCTGGCCAGCGTCGTCGTGCCGATTTTCGTGCCGCCGGATATCGAGGCTCGCGCGACCTACGCCCTGCCTGGCGCAGCCGACACGACGACAGGATTGCTGGCAAGCGAAGAGCAGCGCGAAATCGGCGTGCGCTTCGACTCGGCCGGCGAGGCGGTGTTCTTCCGTTTCGGCGACGGCGGTGAGATTGCACGCAAGCGTCTTGCGGTCGGGGACGGTGTGCAGATCACGTCGATGGCGGCGGGCGAGCGTCGCGGCTACACCTTTGCCTACGGCTTGTCGAATGGCCGTGTGGTGCTCGCCAAACACGTTTACAACGTGACGTTTCCCGGCGGCAAGCGTCTGATCACGCCGGACATCGAGTATCCCCTCGGCGATCAGCCGCTCGTCGTCGACGAGCGGGGCGCTGCCATCGACCGGCTGGCGATCGAGCACAACGAAGACGGCACGACGATCGTCGCGCGCACGGTCGACGGCCGGCTGCTGGTCTCGTCCGTCAGTGTGACGACGAACCTGATGACTGGCGAAACCAAGAGCGAGGTGCAGAACGCCGAAATCTCGCCGGTGCCCGCCGACATTCGCGACATGATCGTCGAGTGGAAACAGCGCGAACTCTACGTGCTGCACGGCGACCGCTCGCTGACGCGCTTCGACATTTCCAACAAGAGCGCGCCGCGTCGTGTCGAGACGGTCGAGGTCGCGCCGGCCGGCGAGCGCGTCACCGCGATGACGATCCTCAGCGGGGGCTACTCGCTGGTGTTCGGCACCGACAAAGGCAGTCTCTCGCAATGGTTCCTCGTGCGCCGCGACGGCGCCGATTTCGACCTCAGGAAGATCCGTGAGTTCACGCCGATGCCGGCGCCGATCGTCTCGATCGCGCCGGAGTTTTTCCGCAAGGCTTTCGTCGTCGGCGACCAGGCCGGAAATTTCGGCAGCTACTTCGCGACGTCGAGGCGGCTTCTGTTCGTCGAAAAGCTGTCGGACCAGCCCCTGGTGTCGGTCGGCATCCCGCACCGAGGCAACGGCTACCTGGCCCAGGACGCCAAAGGCCGCTTGCACGTGGCGGCGGTGCACAACGACTTCCCTGAAGTGTCGTTCGAAGCCCTGTGGCAAAAGGTGTGGTACGAGAGCTACGAGCACCCGGACTACGTGTGGCAGTCGTCGGCGGGGCACTCCGACTTCGAGCCGAAGTTCAGCCTCGCGCCGCTGACCTTCGGCACCATCAAGGCCGCCACGTACGCGATGGCGGTGGCGGTGCCGCTGGCCATCCTCGGTGCCATCTTCACCGCCTACTTCATGGCGCCGCGCATGCGGCAGATCGTCAAGCCGACGATCGAGGTGATGGAGGCGCTGCCCACCGTGATCCTGGGCTTCCTCGCCGGACTGTGGCTCGCGCCGTTCGTCGAAAACAACCTGGCCGGCGTGCTGATGGCGCTGCTGCTGATGCCGCTGTCGTTCGTGATCGCCGCCTACGCATGGCACCTGCTGCCCGAGGGCTTCAAGCAGCGCATCGGAGCGGGGTGGGAAGCGGCGATCCTGATCCCCTTCATCATGGTGCTGCTGTGGCTGTTCATGCAGCTCGGCCACCCGGTGGAGGCGGCGTTCTTCGGCGGCGACATGCCGAACTGGCTCAGCAACGTCGCCGGCATCGACTTCGAGCAGCGCAACTCGCTGGTCGTGGGCATCGCGATGGGCTTCGCGGTGACGCCGACGATCTTCTCGATCGCCGAGGACGCGATCTTCAGCGTGCCCAAGAGCCTGACCTCCGGCTCGCTGGCGCTCGGCGCGACCCCGTGGCAGACGCTGATGGGCGTCGTGATGCCCACGGCAAGCCCCGGCATCTTTTCGGCGGTCATGATCGGCCTCGGCCGCGCGGTGGGCGAGACGATGATCGTGCTGATGGCCACGGGCAACACGGCGGTGATGAACTTCAGCCTGTTCACGGGCTTCCGTACGCTGTCGGCCAACATCGGTGTCGAGATGCCCGAGGCCGGCGTCGGCGAGACGCACTACCGTCTGCTGTTCCTGTCGGCGCTCGTGCTGTTCGTGTTCACCTTCGTCGTCAACACCGCGGCCGAGATCGTCCGCCAGCGTTTGCGCGAGAAGTACCAGACGGTCTGAGGGCCTCGGGAGAGCACCATCATGCGTGATTGGATCAAGAGCGGATCGCCGTGGATCTGGCTGACCGCCGGCGCGGTGGCGTTGTGCGTCGTGATGGTCGCCGGCGTGCTGGCGATGACCGCCCTGCGCGGCCTCGGCCACTTCTGGCCCAGCCCGGTCGTGGAGACGACTTTCGTCGAGAAAGACGGCTCGAAGGTACGCATCATCGGCGAGATTCGTGACCGCGAGGAAGTCGCGGTACGCCGTCTCGAGGAAGCCGGCTTCAAGCTCGGCACCGATGCCGCGTTCGTCGACCGCGTGCTCGTCAAGTTCGGCAACCGCGATCTCACCGGCGTCGATTTCCGCTGGCTGCCAGTGCCGCTGCTCGGCGAGTTCACGTACCCGAACGACCTGCTGACGATCGAGCGCCGCGAATGGGGCAACTTCTACGGCCACCTCCGCGCGGTGAAAGAGAACGGCAACGTGGTCGCCACCGGCGACGCGGCCTGGCCGGTGCTGCTCGAGCGCTTCGAGCGCGCCAACGGCCTGTTCAGGCGCATCCTCGCGATCGAGAAGCACGACATCGGCGACGTCAACTACCGGCTCGAGCAGCTTCGCCTCGAGCGTCGGCGCCTCGAGCTACGCGGGCAGTTGAACGCCGAGCGCGAAGCGAGGCTGGAAGAACGCAAGAAGGCGCTCGACGAGCGCTTCGCCGTGCTGCAGGCTGATTTGCAGCAGCTGCGCGCAGACATCGCGCGCGACACCGTCGTCGCCGAAGTGCAGGATGGCAAGGAAGTCGAGATCAAGCTCGCGATCGTGGCTGACGTCTATCGTGCCAACGAGATGAACGTCGGACAGAAGATCCGCCACTACTTCCACAAGCTCGGCGAGTTCGTCACCGACGACCCGCGCGAGGCCAACACCGAGGGCGGCATCTTCCCGGCGATCTTCGGCACGGTGATGATGGTGCTCATCATGTCGGTCATCGTCACGCCATTCGGTGTCATGGCCGCGATCTACATGCGCGAGTACGCGAAGCAGGGGCCGCTGATCCGCACGATCCGCATCTCGGTCAACAACCTCGCGGGCGTGCCGTCGATCGTCTACGGCGTGTTCGGCCTCGGCTTCTTCGTGTATTTTCTGGGCGGCAACATCGACCAGCTGTTCTTTCCCGAGGCGCTGCCGGCGCCGACCTTCGGCAGCCCGGGCATCCTGTGGGCCTCGCTGACGCTGGCGATCCTGACGCTGCCGGTGGTCATCGTCGCCACCGAGGAGGGCCTGGCACGCGTGCCGCGCTCGGTGCGCGAAGGCAGCCTGGCGCTTGGTGCGACGAAGGCCGAGACACTTTGGCGCACGGTGCTGCCGATGGCCACCCCGGCGATGATGACGGGACTGATCCTTGCGGTGGCGCGCGCCGCCGGCGAGGTGGCCCCGCTGATGCTGGTCGGGGTCGTCAAGCTGGCACCGGCGCTGCCGCTGGACCAGTACTTCCCGTACCTGCACCTCGAGCGCAAGTTCATGCACCTGGGCTTCCACATCTACGACGTCGGGTTCCAGAGCCCGAACGTCGAGGCCGCGCGCCCGCTGGTCTATGCCACCGCGCTGCTGCTCGTGATCGTGATCATGGTGCTCAACCTCACCGCCATCGCACTGCGCAACCGTCTGCGCGAGAAGTACCGCGGGCTCGACAACGTCTGAGCGACGCCGACTTCGCCATCATCCGCCCAACGGAGATCCCTTCATGAATGCCATGTCCGAAGCCGCCACGCCGCGCATGACGATCTCGACCGCCGTACCCGAGACGAACGCGCCGGCGCGGCCGGTGTCCGACCACGAGGCCGCGGTGTCGGTGCGCAACGTCAACCTCTTCTACGGCAGCGTGCAGGCGCTGCATGGTGTCACGCTGGACATTCCGCGCCGCCAGGTCGTCGCCTTCATCGGCCCGAGCGGCTGCGGCAAGTCGACCCTGCTGCGCTGCTTCAACCGCATGAACGACCTCGTCGACAGTTGCCGCGTCGAAGGCCAGATCCTGATGGACGGGCGCAACATCTACGACCGCAGTGTCAACGTCGCGCAGCTGCGGCGTCGCGTCGGCATGGTGTTCCAGAAGCCGAACCCTTTCCCGAAGTCGATCTACGAGAACGTGGCTTACGGCCTGCGCCTGCTCGGCGTTTCGAACCGCGCTCAGCTCGACGAGGTGGTCGAGCGCTCGTTGCGCGGCGCGGCGCTTTGGGACGAAGTGAAGGACCGCCTCGACGCCAGTGGCCTGAGCCTGTCGGGCGGGCAGCAGCAGCGGCTCGTGATCGCGCGCGCGATCGCGCTCGAGCCGGAGGTGCTGCTGCTCGACGAGCCGTGCTCGGCGCTCGACCCGATCTCGACCGCCAAGGTCGAGGAACTGCTGTTCGAGCTGAAGAACAAGTACACGATCGTGATCGTCACCCACAACATGCAGCAGGCGGCCCGGGTGTCGGACTACACCGCCTACATGTACCTCGGCAAGCTGATCGAATACAACCCGACGCGCGAACTGTTCATGAAGCCCGCGCGCAAGGAGACCGAGGACTACATCACCGGTCGCTTCGGCTGACCGTCGACCCGAGGAGCGAAACCATGATGGATCCCCACACGATGAAGCAGTTCGACGTCGAACTGCGCGACGTCTCCTCCCGGGTGCTGGAGATGGGTGGGCTGGCCGAGTCGCAGGTCGCGCGGGCGATCTACGCGCTGGTCAACTTCAGCGGCGAGACGGCGACCCAGGTCCTCCAGCAGGAGGACCGCGTCAACCACATGGAAGTCGAGATCGACACCGAGATGCAGCAGATCATCGCGATGCGCCAGCCGGCGGCGAGCGACCTGCGGTTGCTGATCGCGATCTCGAAGGCCAGCGCCAACCTCGAGCGGGTGGGCGACGAGGCGGCGCGCATCGCGCGCACGGTGCAGCGGCTGATCAACACCGGCGTGTCGAGCCGGCTGCGGCTGCCGGTGGCCGACCTGCAGTACGTCGCCGACATGGCGTGCGCGCAGCTGCGCAAGGCGCTCGACGCGTTCGCGCGCCAGGACGCCAACGCGGCGCTCGAGGTGCTCAAGCACGACGACCAGATCGACCAGGAGTTCGACGGCCTGCTGCGCAAGCTGATCACCTACATGATGGAAGACCCGCGCATGATCTCGTCGAGCATCGACCTCGTGTTCGTCGCCAAGGCGCTCGAGCGCGTCGGCGACCACGCCAAGAACCCCGCCGAGGCGGTGATCTACGTCGTCAAGGGCCGCGACGTGCGCCACGTGACGGTGCCCGAGGTCGAGAGCGCGGTGCGCTGAGCGGGGCCGGGGAGGGAGCGCGACGATGAGCCTGGTCCTCGTGGTCGAAGACGAAGCGGCGATCGCCGAGCTGATCTCGATCAACCTGCGCCACGCCGGATACGACGTCACGATCGCCGCCACCGCCGACCAGGCGCAGGCGGCGGTCGACGCCGTGCTGCCCGACCTCGTGCTGCTCGACTGGATGCTGCCCGGCCAGTCGGGGCTGGCGCTGGCCAAGCAGTGGCGCTCGCAGCCGCGCACGCGCGAGCTGCCGATCATCATGCTCACCGCGCGCAGCGGAGAGGCCGACAAGATCGGCGGCCTCGACGCCGGGGCCGACGACTACCTGACCAAGCCGTTCTCGACCAAGGAGCTGCTCGCGCGCATGCGCGCCGTGCTGCGGCGCAAGGCGCCGGAGGCGCTCGACACCGCGGTCGAGATCGGCGGCCTGCGGCTCGATCCGTCGACGCGCCGCGTCACCAAGCCGGTGGGCGGCACGCTGCGCGAGGTCAAGGTCGGCCCGACCGAGTTCCGGTTGCTGCACTTCTTCATGACGCACCCCGAGCGCGTGCACAGCCGTGCCCAGCTCCTCGACCGCGTCTGGGGTGACCACGTGTTCATCGAGGAGCGCACCGTCGACGTCCACGTCAAGCGGTTGCGCGAGGCGCTGGCGCCGGTCGACAGCGCGCACCTGATCGAGACCGTTCGCGGCGCCGGCTACCGCTTCACGCAACCGGTGGGCAGCGTCGCCGCATGACTCGGGTCGGACGGTGACCTGGCTGCTGCCGCGCGTCGCCGCTGCCGCCGGGGCGGTGCTCGGCGCCGGCGTGCTCGGCAGCGTGGTCGGCCAGTGGCTCGGCGCGCCGACGGCCGGCGCGGTCGTCGGCGGCGCCCTCGGCGCGGCGCTCGTCGCGCTGGCCGACGCGTGGCGCGGCGAGCGGCTGATGCGCTGGCTGCGCGGCGCGTCGGCGGCGTCGCAGCCGGCCGACAGCGGCCTCTGGGGCGAGATCGGCAGCCGGGTCGAGCGGGCGCTGCGGGCGCGCGACACGTCGGTCGAGCAGGAGCGGCTGCGGCTGCGGCAGTTCCTGTCGGCGATCGAGGCCTCGCCCAACGGCGTGCTGCTGCTCGACGCCGACGACCGCATCGACTGGTGCAACTCGACGGCGGCCGACCACTTCGGGCTCGACCCGGTGCGCGACCGCGGCCAGCGGGTGACGAACCTCGTGCGCGCGCCGGCGTTCGTCGCCCACCTGCAGCGGCGGTCGTTCGAGCAGCCGGTCGTGTTCGTCGCCCCGCCCGAGCGGGCGACGCTGTCGGTGCTGGTGCGCGCCTACGGCGACGGCCAGAAGCTCGTGCTGTCGCAGGACGTGACCGAGCGCGAGCGCACCGACGCGATGCGGCGCGACTTCGTCGCCAACGTGTCGCACGAGATGCGCACGCCGCTGACGGTGCTCGCCGGCTTCGTCGAGACGCTGTCGACGCTGTCGCTGACCGAGGTCGAGCGCCGCCGCGTGCTGACGCTGATGGAGCAGCAGACGACGCGCATGCAGACGCTGCTGACCGACCTCCTGACGCTGGCGCAGCTCGAAGGCAGCCCGCGGCCGCCGACCGACCGCTGGGTCGCGCTCGACGGTCTGCTCGTGCAGGCGCGTGCCGACGGCGAGGCGCTGTCGGCCGGCCGCCACCGCATCGCGCTCACCGCGCAGCCCGGCGGCGAGATCGCCGGCAACGCGACCGAGCTGATGAGCGCGGTGGGCAACCTGGTCGGCAACGCGGTGCGCTACACGCCCGACGGCGGGCGGATCGACATCCGCTGGCGGGTACGCCCCGACGGCAGCGGCGAGCTGAAGGTCGTCGACACCGGCATCGGCATCGACAAGGAGCACATCCCGCGCCTGACCGAGCGCTTCTACCGCGTCGACGGCAGTCGATCGCGCGGCACTGGCGGCACCGGCCTCGGGCTGTCGATCGTCAAGCACGTCGTGCAGCGCCACGGCGGTGCGCTCGGGGTGACGAGCGAGCCGGGCAAAGGCTCGTGCTTCACGCTCGTCTTTCCCGCGGCGCGCGTGCGCCAGGGCGTGGCCGCCACGGCGGCGCCAGCGGCCTGACGGCGGCGCCGGCTCAGCGCGCCGGCGGCGCGCGGCGGTACAGCAGCGTGCTGTCGTAGCGCTCGGTGGGCCGGCGGATGCGCGCCACCGGCAGCCACTCGGGGCCCGGCGGAACGAACCGGTCGGCGTCGCGCTGGCGGCGCAGCAGCACCGCGCAGGCGGTGTCGCGCTCGGCGCTCGGGCGCGCGTCGACGCGCCAGCGGCCGTGGAACTCGAGCGCGGCCACCGCCGGCCGGCCGAGGTCCGGCGCGGCGACGCACGCGCCCGCCGGCACGTGGCGCGCGATGCGCTCGACCCACGGCCGCTCGCTGCGCGCGTAGTCGAGCACCGGCAGGCCGAGCGTCATCGTCAGCAGCCACGCGAGCGCCACGCCGCCGGCCGGCAGCACCAGGCTCTTCCACAGCGCGGCCTGATGGCGCGCGGTGCGCCAGCGCACGAGCCACAGCCACGCCAGCGTGCCGCCGGCGGCCGCGGCCAGCGCCGGCGCCGAGAACAGCGGCTGGAAGCCGATCGCGAGCTTGGCGATGTTGGCCGCCGGCTTGGCCGGCACGCCGAGGTGCATCGACAGGTAGATCACCCACAGCGCGATCGCGATCGCGCTGAAGAAGAAGACCGAGAACCAGTCGATCGCCGCCGACGCGCTGCGGTGCAGCGTCGGCAGCGCGAACGCGGCGAGCACGGCGAGCGAGGGCAGCCCGAGCATCAGCGCGCGGTCCGAGCCGCCGGTGACGACGCTGGCCGCGAGCGCGCAGGCGAGGATCGCCACCGGCACCGCGATGTGGCGGTTCGTCAGGTGATGGCGCCAGCGCCACGCCGTCCACAGCGCCAGCAGCGACGTCGGCCACAGGAACCACAGCCACAGGCGGCCGAGCTGCCACAGCTGCTCGGTCTCGGCCTTCAAGCCCCAGCGCCATGCCCAGGTGCCGGCGAGCGTGCCCACGGCCAGCGCCGCCAGCGTCGACGCCGCGACCCACGGCACGAACTGGCGCGCCTGGGCATACGTCGAGCGCTGGCAGATCACGGCGCCGATCGCGCCGACGACCGCGGCCATCGCCGGCGCACCGCTGGCCGCGAGCAGCGGCAGGCCGAGCGCGATCGCGGCGCGCGCGCGCCGGCGGCGGAACGGCGCCGCGGCGAGCGCCCACTGGACGAGCGCGATCGCGGTCAGCTGCACCAGCTCGGGCGTCGTCTCGTGGCCGAGCTGCAGCAGCCCGAGGGTGGCGATCAGCGCCAGCACGGCACCGTCGGCCATCGCCCGCGCGTACTGCACCGGCTGCGCCTCGCCGCCGAACGCGAACGCCACCGGCTGCGCGGCCTCGGTGCGCGCGAGGTGGTACATCGCATACCAGACCAGCGCCAGCGTCGTGGCCAGCAGCAGCGCGAACGGCAGCCGCGCGGCCAGCGCCGCGTCGACCCACGGCGACAGCGCGACGATCGCGGCGGCGCCGATCCAGTGCGGCAGCAGCGCCGTCTCGAGCGGCAGCTGGCCCACCGTGGGCGCGAGCCAGCCGGTGCGGCCTTCGGCGATCGCGACCATGTAGCCGAAGGCGCCGACATCGGCGCTGCGCCACGGGTCGCGGCCGAACACGCCGGGCACGACGTAGGCGGCACAGAACAGCAGCAGCGCCCAGCGCGGCAGCCGCTGCGCGGCGCGCTGCGTGACGACCGCCGGATTCGGAATCGTGTTCACGCCGCGATGATGCCCGCCGCGGCCGCTGGCCCGCGGCAGGCAAAACAAAGGGCAGCCGAGGCTGCCCTGTCGCGCCGGCGGCCGCGCCGCGTCACTTCCTCAGGTGGGCGAACTTGTTGCGGAACTTCTCGACCCGCCCGCCGAGGTTGTCGACGCTCTTCTGGGTGCCGGTGTAGAAGGGGTGCGACTCGCTCGTCGTCTCGAGCTTGACGAGCGGCAGCTCGCGGCCGTCGTCAAGCGTGATCGTCTCCTTCGTCTGCACGCACGAGCGGGTGACGAACTTGAAGCCGTTGGACAGGTCCTGGAAGCAGACCTCGCGATAGCCGGGGTGGATGCCTTCTTTCATCGGTGCCTCGCTGCGTCGGGGCAGCCACGCCGGCTCGATGCGGCGCACTTGCCCGGGCTGGGAAATCGCGGATTGTAGCGGCCTCAGCCGCCGCGGCGCATCATGTCGAAGAAGTCGAGGTTGCTCTTGCTCTGCTTCATCTTGTCGAGCACGAACTCCATCGCCTCGATCTCGTCCATGTTGTACAGGAGCTTGCGCAGGATCCACGTCTTCTGCAGGATCTCGGGCTTGAGCAGCAGCTCCTCGCGGCGCGTGCCGCTCTTGTTGATCAGGATCGACGGGTAGACGCGCTTCTCGGCCATGCGGCGGTCGAGGTGGATCTCGCAGTTGCCGGTGCCCTTGAACTCCTCGTAGATCACCTCGTCCATGCGGCTGCCGGTGTCGATCAGCGCGGTGCCGATGATCGTCAGGCTGCCACCTTCCTCGACGTTGCGCGCCGCGCCGAAGAAGCGCTTCGGGCGCTGCAGCGCGTTGGCGTCGACGCCGCCGGTGAGCACCTTGCCCGACGACGGCAGCACGTTGTTGTACGCGCGCGCCAGGCGGGTGATCGAGTCGAGCAGGATCACGACGTCCTTCTTCAGCTCCACCAGCCGCTTGGCGCGCTCGATCACCATCTCGGCCACCTGCACGTGGCGCGCTGCCGGTTCGTCGAATGTCGAGCTGATGACCTCGCCGCGCACGGTGCGCTGCATCTCGGTCACTTCCTCGGGCCGCTCGTCGACGAGCAGCACGATCAGGTGCACCTGCGGGTAGTTGGCCACCAGCGCGTGCGCGATGTGCTGCATCATCATCGTCTTGCCGGTCTTGGGCTGCGCGACGAGCAGCGCGCGCTGGCCTTTGCCGATCGGCGCGATCAGGTCGATGATGCGGCTGGTGACGTTCTCGTCGGTCTTGAGGTTGTCGCGTTCGAGCCTGAACTGTTCCTTCGGGAACAGCGGCGTCAGGTTCTCGAACATGATCTTGTGCTTGTTCTCCTCGGGCGTCAGGCCGTTGACGCGGTCGACCTTGACCAGGGCGAAGTAGCGCTCGCCGTCCTTCGGCACCCGCACCTCGCCTTCGATCATGTCGCCGGTGTGCAGGTTGAAGCGGCGGATCTGGCTGGGCGAGAGGTAGATGTCGTCGGTCGACGCCATGTAGCTGGTGTCGATCGAGCGCAGGAAGCCGAAGCCGTCGGGCAGCACCTCGAGCACGCCGTCGCCAAAGACCTGCTCGCCGGCCTTGGCGCGCTTCTTCATGATCGCGAACATCAGCTCCTGCTTGCGCATGCGGGCGACGTTGTCGATCTCCAGCGCCTCGCCCATCTTGATGAGCTCGGACACGTGCTGGGCTTTGAGTTCGGACAGGTGCATCGGGGCGTTCCCTGCGGGGGAGGTGAGTCAACGCGACCGCGGACGCGCCGGCACGAGCCGGCAGGCTGCGGCGAGCCCTCGCGGCGGTTCGCGGAAGGGTTCGACGGGGGTCGGGGCCGGCTTCAGATTCCCCGGGGGCCGCTCGCAGGCGCCGTCGCGGGGTTGAAGCGGCAATCGGTCGGCGCCGCGCGATCGCGCGGCACCGTTGCGGGAATTATAGGTGGCCGTCGATGAAGGCCGTCAACTGCGCCTTCGACAGCGCGCCGACCTTGGTCGCGGCCAATTGCCCGTTCTTGAACAGCATCAGGGTCGGGATGCCGCGGATGCCGAAGCGCGCCGGCACTTCGCGGTTCGCGTCGACGTCCATCTTCGCCACGCGCAGCCGGCCGTCGTACTCCTTCGAGACCTCGTCGAGGATCGGCGCGATCATCTTGCACGGCCCGCACCACTCGGCCCAGTAGTCCACCAGCACCGGGCGGTCGGATTTCAGCACCTCGCCTTCGAACGAGGCGTCGGAGACATGGGTGATCAGTTCGCTGCTCATGGTCGGTCCTGTGGAACGCGCCGGGCGCCGGGACGAGATCGACGCAAGGCACAATGATTCTGACATAAAGCCCCCGCACCTGCGGCCGCCGGCGCGTGCCGGTGCGCCGGCCGCGCGATGCCGCCTCCGCCCGTGATCCGCCTGCACGCCGTTGCCGTCGACGGCGCGTTCTGGCCCGCGCTCGCGCAGGCCGTGGTGTCGTGGCTCGACGCGGGCGCGCGGGCGCGGGCCGACGCCGTCGTCCTGCTGCCGTTCGCCGAACTGCTGCCGCTGGCGCGGGCCGCGTTCGCCGCCACGGGCGGCTGGCCGCCGCGCGTGGAGACGCCGCAGACGCTGGCCGCGAGCCTCGGGCCGCCGCCGGTGCGCGCCGCCGGGGCGCCGAGCGGCGACGCCGCGGCCGACGCCCTCGCGGCGCAGGCGCTGCTGCTGGCGCAGGCGTCGGGCCGGGCGTGGGCGCGCCGCGACCGCGCAGGTTTCGAGCAGGCGTGCGCCGCCGTCGCGACGACGGCCGCCGCGCTGGCCCGGGCCGCGGCGGCGCAGCCGCCGGCCGCGCGCGCG
>CALIDR010000055.1 GCA_938022295.1 uncultured Burkholderiaceae bacterium | reverse complement strand
GGGCACGCGCCGGCGCGAAGGCCTCGCGCACCTCGGGCGTCAGCAGCTCGTCCCACACCTCGCGCGCGGCGAACGGGCGCACTCGCTCGGGCAGCGGCGAGGCGTCGTCGCCGAGCAGCACGTCGGCCACGCGCCCGAAGGTGGCGACGTCGCGCGTGAACCAGCCGCAGGTGTCGAGGCTCGGCGCGAGGTCCAGACAACCCTCGAGACTGACGCGGCCGTGCGTCGGGCGCAGGCCCACGAGGCCGCAGTGGCTCGCCGGCGCGCGCACCGAGCCGCCGGTGTCGGTGCCGAGCGCGAAGTCGCACAGCCGGTTCGAGACTGCCGCCGCCGAGCCCGACGACGAGCCGCCGCTGATGCGTTCGGGTGCAGCGCCGTTGACCGGCGAGCCGAAGTGCGCGTTCTGGCCGTTCATCGAGAACGCGAGCTCGTCGGTGACCGTCTTGCCGACGAAGCACGCGCCGGCGTCGAGCAGGCGCTGCACCGTCGGCGCCGTGCGCACCTTGACACCCGACAGCGCGAGCAGCAACGGCTGGCCGCCGCTCGTCGGGTAGCCGGCGACGTCGAACAGGTCCTTGACGGCGAACGACAGGCCCGCCAAGGGCCCAGTGCCGGCGCGCGGCACCGGCGCGTCGGGGTACGGCATGAAGGCGCGGGCGGTGTCGTGGACGAGCGGCATGGGGTCAGGCGGTCAGGGCGGTGTCGGCGGTGCGCAGGCAGCGCGCGAGGTGGTCGGGCGCGAGGCGCACGATCTCGGGCCGCACGGCGCGGCAGCGCTCGTCGGCCAGCGCGCAGCGCTCGGCGAAGGCACAGCCGGGAGGCAGTGCCGAGAGGTCCGGCGGCGCACCGGGAATCGTCGCCAGCCGCCCGCCCTTGGCCATCGTGCCGTGGGCGCGGCTTTTCAGCAGCGCGACGGTGTAGGGGTGACGCGGCTCGCGGATCAGCACCCGCGCCGGGCCCTCCTCGACGATGCGCCCGGCGTACATCACGGCGATGCGGTCGGCGACTTCGACCGCAGCGCCGATGTCGTGGGTGACGAAGATCACCGCCAGCCCCAGCTCGCGCTGCAGCTCGCGCAGCAGCAGCAGCACCTGGATCTGCACCGTCGCGTCGAGCGCCGTCGTCGGCTCGTCGGCCAGCAGCAGCTGCGGCCGGCACGCCAGCGCGAGCGCGATCATCGCCCGCTGCCGCATGCCGCCGCTCATCTCGTGCGGGTAGGCATCGAGCCGGCGTTCGGGGCTCGGGATCTGCACGCGTTCGAACAGCTCGAGCGCGCGCGCGCGCCTGCGAGGCGCTCACCGGCTCGTGGCGGCGGATCGCTTCGGCGATCTGCGCACCCACCGTGTAGACGGGGTCGAGCGCGAGCAGCGGCTCCTGGAAGATCATCGACGCGACCTTGCCGCGGTAGTCGGCGAGCGCGCCGTTCGACAGCTTCAGCACGTCGTGCCCGCCGACGAGGATGTGGCCGCCCATCTGCGTGCGCCGCGGCGGGTGCAGCCGCAGCAGCGAACGCAGCGTGACGCTCTTGCCCGAACCCGACTCGCCGATCAGCGCGACGACCTCGCCGCGCCGCACCTGCAGGTCGACGCCGCCGACGGCCTGCACCGGCTTGCGGCCGCCGGTGAACGTCACCGTCAGGTTGCGGATGTCGACGAACGGCGCGTCGGCCGTGGCGTTGGGCGCGGAGCTCATGCGGCGACCTTCTGCGGCGGCGCCGCCTCGGGGTGCCCGCTGCCGGGTTCGTGCATCAGGCAGGCGACGTCGTGCAGGCCGTGGCCGAGCACCGGCTCACGCTGCGCGCACACGGCGTGCGCGTTCGGGCAGCGGGTGTGGAAGCGGCAGCCGGGCGGCGGGTTGATCGGGTTCGGCGGGTCGCCCGACAGTGGCGGGCGCTCGGTACGGCGGTCGGGGTCCATCGAAGGGATCGAGCTCAGCAGCGCGCGCGTGTACGGGTGCCGCGGGGCCTTGAACAGCGCGTCGCTGGCGCCGATCTCGGCCACCCGCCCGAGGTACATCACCATCACCCGGTCGCTCATGTACTCGACGACGTTGAGGTCGTGACTGATGAAGACGTAGGTCAGCCCGAACTCGTCCTTCAGGTCGAGCAGCAGGTTCAGCACCTGCGCCACGACCGACTTGTCGAGCGCCGAGACCGCCTCGTCGAGCAGGATCAGCCGCGGCTCGAGCGCGAGTGCGCGCGCGATGTTCACGCGCTGGCGCTGCCCGCCCGAGAGCTCGTGGGGGTAGCGCTCGGCGAAGCGCCGCGGCTCCAGGCCCACGCGCGCGAGCAGGCTGCGCGCGCGCTCGACGGCCTCGCGGTGCGGCACGCCGTGCACCTGCGGCGCGAAGGCGATCGAGTCCTCGATCGTCAGCCGCGGGTTCAGCGACGCGTAGCTGTCCTGGAACACCATCTGCGCCTGGCGGCGGAACTGCTTCAGGCTCAGGTCGCGGCTGCCGACGGCGGCGCCGTCGAACACGATCTCGCCGCGGTCGGGCTCGATGAGGTGCATCAGCAGGCGCGCCGTCGTGCTCTTGCCGCAGCCCGACTCCCCCACCACGCCGAGCGTCTCGCCCTTGCGCACGGTGAAGCTCACGCCGTCGACGGCGCGCACGACGCCGCCGCCGCGGCCGAACACGTCCTTCTTCAGCGGAAAGTGCTTGACGAGGTCGCGCACCTCGAGCAGCGGCTGCGCGGGGCCGCCCAGGTCGTCGTGCGGCGCCGTCACTGCTTGATCTCCATCGCCGAGCGCAGGCCGTCGGACAGCAGGTTGAACGCGATCGAGGTGACGAAGATCATCACCCCGGGCAGCGCCGCGATCCACGGCTGGACGTAGATCGCCGTGCGCAGCGTGTTGAGCATCAGCCCCCACTCGGGCTCGGGCGGCTTGACCCCGAGGCCGAGGAAGCTCAGGCCCGAGGCGAGGATCATCGACACCGCGATCAGGCTCGTCGCGTAGACGAAGATCGGCCCGAGCACGTTGCCGAGCACGTGCACGCGCACGATCGTGAACGCGCTCGCCCCCGAGGCGCGCGCCGCCTCGACGAAGTCGCGGCCGCGGATCTGCGTCGTCACGCTCTCGGCCACGCGCGCGATCGGCGGGACGAAGACGATCGTCAGCGAAATGAGCGAGTTCGTGATGCCGGCGCCGAGCGCGCCCGACAGCGCGATCGCGAGCAGCACCGACGGGAAGGCGTAGAAGACGTCGACCGTGCGCATGATCAGCGTGTTCGTCGCCCCGCCCGCGTAGCCGGCGACGATGCCGATGATCGAGCCGAGCACGAACGCGCAGACGACCGGCGTGATGCCCATGAACAGGCTCAGCCGTGCACCGACCATCAGGCGCGACAGCATGTCGCGGCCGAGCTCGTCGGTGCCGAGCGGGTGGCCCTCGAAGCCGATCGGCTTGAGCCGCTTGAGCATCGACGACTGGTACGGGTCCGCCGGCGCGAGCCAGGGGCCGAACGCCGCCAGCCCGAGCAGCAGCAGGATGACGACCGCAGCGCCGACCGCCACCGGGTCGCGCACGAAGCGCCGCCCCACCGTCTGCCAGTAACCCGGCGAGCGCTCGAAGGCGAGCGCCGGCACCTTGCCGGCATCGACCGCGACGTTGAGCATGGCCCGGCTCCTGTCAGGCGCGCGCGATGCGCGGGTCGAGCAACGTCTGGACGACGTCGACGACGAGGTTGAGCACGACGAAGAACATCGCCAGCACGAGGATCGTGCCCTGCAGCAGCGGCAGGTCGCGCTGGAAGATCGCGCTGTTGAGCAGGAACCCGGTGCCCGGCCACGAGAACACGGTCTCGATCAGGATCGAGCCGCCGAGCAGGTAGCCGAGCTGCAGGCCCATCACGGCCAGCGCGGTCGGCGCGGCGTTCTTGACGACGTGCCAGAAGATGCCGAAGTCGGTCAGCCCCTTGGCGCGCAGGCCGACGATGAACTCCTGCGCCAGGATCTCCGCCACCAGCGCGCGCACCGTGCGCGCGATGATGCCCATCGGGATCACGCTCATCGTCACCGCGGGCAGGATCATGTGCTGCAGGTGCGCCCAGTCCCAGGCCCAGTCGGCCGAGCTGCCGGGGCCGGCGCCGCTCGGGGGCAGCCAGTTCAGCTGTACCGCGAACACGATCACGAGCACCATGCCGAGCCAGTAGTGCGGCACGCTGACGCCGAGCACCGAGGTCAGCGACGCCGCCTTGTCGATCCACGAGTTCTGGAAGTAGCCGGCGACGAAGCCGAACAGGCAGCCGAGCACGAAGCCGATCAGTGTGGCCAGCACCGCCAGCCGCAGCGTGTTGCCCACCGCCTTCATCACCTCCTCGGTGACCGAGCGGCCGGTGGCGATCGACGTGCCGAGGTCGCCCTGCAGCGCGCGCCAGACCCAGCTCGCGAACTGCTCGGGGTACGAGCGGTCGAAGCCGTAGAGCGTGCGCAGCTGCTCCTGCAGCTGCGCCGACGCATCGGCGGGCAGGATCGACACCAGCGGGTCGCCGGGCGACAGGTGCACGAGTGCGAAGCACACCAGCGCCACGCCGAGCATGATCGGCAGCGTGTAGAGCACGCGTCGCAGCAGGAACGCGATCATCGGCCTTCCTCCGGGCAGCGGGCGGGAACGCCGGCGGCGCGCCGCGGGGCGCGCCGCCGCCGGGCGGTCACTCGATCGTCATCGGCGCGATGTCGATGAACCAGCTGCGCGGCTGCACGACGTTCTTCACCTTCGCGCTCATCGCCCGCGGGCCGACGTCGTGCGCGATCCAGACGAACGGCGCCTCCTCGACGATGCGCGCGTGCAGCTTCGCCAGCGCCGCGTCGCGCTGCTTGTCGTCGAACGCGGTACGCGCGTCGGCGATGAGCTTGTCGAACTCGTCGTTGCCGAAGTAGCCCCAGTTGTTCGACACCGGCGGGAACGTCTTCGTGCTCGTGAAGCGCACCATCGCGAAGAACGGGTCCATCGCCGCGAAGCTGACGTTGATCGCGTTGGCGCCGTTGGCGGTCGGGTCCTTCGCGCCGCGGCGCCAGTTGGTGAACAGCGTGTTCCACTCGATGACGTCGAACTCGACGTCGAAGTGGCACTGCTTGAGCGACTGCTGCACGAACTCGTTCATCGGCAGCGGCTGCATCTGCCCCGAGCCCGACGCCGAGATCTGCACCTTGACCTTCAGCGGGCGCTGCGCCGAGAAGCCGGCTTCCTGCATCAGCTTCTGGCCGGCCGCCACGTCGTAGCGGATGTCGAACTTCGGGTTGCCCCACCACGGGTGGCCGGGCGGCACGGTGCCCTTCGGGATCGCCATCATGCCGCCGAGCAGCTTGCGCAGCCCCTCGCGGTCGACGCACAGGTTCGCGGCGTGGCGCACGCGCCGGTCGAGCCACGGCGAGCCTTCGGCGAACGACAGCTGCCACGGCCACACGTGCGGCTGCGCGTTGCTGTAGATCGTGAAGCCGCGCTGGCGGATCTGCGGCATCGCGTCGGGCGCGGGGGCCTCGATCCAGTCGACCTGGCCCGACAGCAGCGCCGCCGTGCGCGCGTTCGCCTCGGGCATCGGCAGCAGCACGACGCGGTCGATCTTCGGCGTGCGCGCCGGATCCCAGTAGGCCTTGTTCGCGACGAGCTCGAGCCGCTCGCGCGGCACGAAGCGCGCCATGCGGAACGGGCCGGTGCCCGAGGCGTCGGCGGCGAACGCCGTCCAGGCCTGCTTGGCGCGCTCGGCGGGGTCGGTGACGCCGGCCGGCACCGCCTTCAGCTTGGCCTCCCAGTGCGCGGGCGAGGCCATGAAGAGGTTGGTCAGGTTCAGCGGCAGGAACGAGTCGGGCTCGCTCGTCGTCAGCTCGACCGTCAGGTTGTCGATCTTGCGCGCGCTGCGCAGCGTGGGCATGCGCGAGGCGGTGACGCCGACCTGGCTGGCGTCGAAGTGCGGCGCCTGCTGGTCGAGCACCTTGCGCACGTTCCAGACCACGGCGTCGGCGTTGAACTCCGAGCCGTCGTGGAACTTGACGCCCGGGCGCAGCTTGAAGACCCACTTCGTCTTGTCGTTGGCGTCCACCGCCCAGCTCAGCGCCAGGCCCGGAATCAGCGTGCTCGGCGCGTCGGCCTTCGACAGGTCCCAGTGCGTCAGCGCGTCGTACATCGGGATGCCGGTGAAGCGGTTGCCCTCGAAGCCCTGGTCGGGCTGGCCGAGCGTGCGCGGGATGTCGGCTGCCGTCATCGCGATGCGCAGGACCTTCTCCTGCGCCGCGGCGGGGGCGACACCGACGGCCAGCGCGGCCGTGAGGCAAAGGCCGGCGAAAGCGCCGCGCTGGGGCTGGGGGGCGGAACGGGTCATCTCGGCTCCTGTGGCGAATGGAACGGTCTTCGATCCCGGGTCCGGCCGCGCCCCCTCGAGGGCAGCGCCCGGCGCCCGGCCGCACACGCCGGCACACGGCATGCAACGACTTTTTTTGTATGCAACCGATGTGCCAACCCGACGACCATGGGGTGCACACTGTCGAGGCATTCGTGACACCCGAAGGTCTTTTTTGTATGCAAAATGCACCAGAAGGATGCCACACCGCCCCATGAAGATACTGCTCGTCAACCCCAATACGTCGGCTCCGATGACGGCCGCGATCGCCGCCGCGGCGCGCGACGTCGCCGCCGCGGGCACCGAGATCGTGGCCGTGCAGCCGAGCTTCGGGCCGCTGTCGATCGAGGGCCACTACGACGAGGTCTTCGCCGCCGCCGGCGTGGCCGAGCAGGTGCGGCTGGCCGCGCCGGCGCGGCCCGACGCCGTCGTCGTCGCGTGCTTCGGCGACCCCGGGCTCGACGCCGCGCGCGAGGCGACGGAAGCCCCGGCGCTCGGCATCGCCGAGGCGGCGTTCCACGCCGCGTCGTTCCTCGCCACCGGCTTCTCGGTCGTCACGACGATGACGCGCACCTGTGTCATCGCCGAACGCCTCGTGCAGCGCTACGGATTCGAGCGCCAATGCCGCGGCATCCACGGCACCGACATCCCGGTGCTCGAGCTCGAGTCGTGCGGCCCCGCGACCGTCGACGCGCTCGAAAGCGCCGCCGCGCGCGCCCTGGAGCGCGACGGCAGCGGGGCGATCGTGCTCGGCTGCGCCGGCATGGCGCCGCTGTGCCGCGCGCTCGAGCAGCGGCTCGGCGTGCCGGTGATCGACGGCGTCGCGGTGGCCGTCAAGTTCGCCGAGGCGCTGGTCGGGCTGGGCCTGCGCACCGCCAAGCGCGGCGACTACGCGCCGCCGCTGCCCAAGGTCTACACCGGCTGGGCGGCGCCGCTGGGCTGGCCGCCGGCGTGACGGGGCCGCGGCGTCAGCGCGCGAGCGTCCGCACGACGAGGTCGAGCAAGGCGTCGGCACGCACGTCGACCGCCACCTGCTGGTCGGGCACGCCGTCCCACGCCTGGCCGTGCACGTAACGCCGGCCGGCCGGGCGCTGGATCGTCTGCCCGATCGCGAGGCCCTGGTCGACGACGCGCACCGGACCGCGGCGCAGCGTGAAGAGCGCCGGCTCGAGGGCGCAGGCCGCGGCGCTCGCGTCGTGCACGTAACAGCCCGCCCGCCCCTCGGCACCCGCGTGGAAGCCGACGTAATGGCGCGACGCCTGCCACAGGAACGCGCCTTCGGCGCCGCCGCCGTCGCGCAGGCGCGCGAACGCCGCATCGTCCATCCACACCCGGTGCGTGGCGTCGAGGCCGACGATCGTCACCGGCCACGGCGCCGTGAACACGGCGTCGGCCGCGTGCGGATCGCACAGCACGTTGGCCTCGGCCACCGGCGACACGTTGCCGCCCTGCCCGCCGATGCCGAACGCGCCGCCCATCACGACGACCCGGCGCACGAGCGCCGTGATCGCCGGGTCTTCGGCGAGTGCGAGCGCGAGGTTCGTCAGCGGGCCCACGGCCAGCAGCGTCACCGCGCCCGGACGGGCGCGCAGCATGTCGACGATGAAGCGGTGGGCCGGCCGCGGGTCGGCGGCGCGCGTCGGGGCGGGGGTTTCGGCCAAGTTGCCCAGGCCGTCGTCGCCGTGCACCTGCGGCGCGGGGCCCCGCGACGGGCCCACCAGCGGCAGCGCGGCGCCACGGGCCACCGGCGCGTCGATGCCGAAGCGCTCGCACAGGTACAGCGCGTTGCGCGTCGTGACCTCCACTTCGGCGTTGCCGAACACCGTCGTCACGCCGAGCAGCCGCGCGGCGGGGTGACGGTGCAGGAACAGCAGCGCCATCGCGTCGTCGACGCCGGGGTCGGTGTCGAGCAGCAGGAAAGTCGTCGCGCCGGCCGTCATCGCGCCCGATTCTGGCCCTCGTCGGCGCGCCGGCGGCCTACACGATGTTGGCCGGCAGCCCGGCGCTCGTGCTGCTCGGCCTGCCCGCGGCGGGGTCGACCGACTGGGCGCGCCTGGGCGTCGTGCACTGGGGGCCGCTGCTGTGGCCGTCGCCGGTGTCGGCGTTCCTCGGCCGGCTCGTGTGGGGCTGGGCCAACGAACGGCGCGGCGTGGCGCGCACGGCGCCGCTGCAGTACCCGATGCCGCTCGTGGCAGGCGCGGTGGCCCGGTGGGTCACCGGCGAGCGGTTCACTGCGGTCAAGATCGGCGGCGCGGCGCCGACGCCGGCCGGCGTCGCGCCCGCCCAGTTCCGCGACCTGCGCGAGCGACGACCCGGTGCGCGCGGTGCCGGCGCGGGTGGATCGAGCTTCCCGCACGGAGGGCGAACTTTCGCCGTGGCGCCGACTCGGATCGCAGCCGGCGCTGTGCGGCGCTGCAAGCAACGACAGAGGACGGACGATGAAGGTGGTGCTGTGGATCGTGGTCGGGCTGCTCGCCGCGACGTGGACCGGCGGCGCGTGGTTCGCGGCGGCGTCACTCGAGTGGGCGGCGCAGTCGGTGGCCAGCGGCGACATGACCGACGTCGCGCGCGCGATGGCCGGCTCGCCGATGCCGCCGTGGCTCGCGCTGTGGGTCGACCCGGCGCTGTGGCGCGCCGCGCAGGACATGTTCCTCGCCTCGATCGAGTGGCTGCAGCGCGTGCTGCCGGCGGCGCCCTCGCTGGTGGCATGGGTCGTCGCGGCCGTGTGGCTGACCTGGGGCGCGGGCGTGCTGCTGCTGCTCGCGCTGGCCGGCGGCGTGCACTGGCTGCTCGGCCGCCTGCGGCCGTCGACGCCGCGCCCGGCCTGAGGCCGCCGACGGGCCGGCGGGCCGATCAAGGCGTCGCGCGGCCGTGGGCTTCGCCGCGGTGGCGCACCAGCTGCTCGAGCCAGCGCACCGCCAGCGCCGGGTCTTCCTCGTGCGCGAGGTGGCCGAGCTGCGGCCACTCGACGAGCGTCGAGCCGCTGACGTGCAGGTGCACCCGCCGGCCCTGCGCCGGCGGCACGGCGCGGTCGCGCGCGCCGATCGCGAGGTGCAGCCGCGCGCCCAGGCGCGGCAGGTCGGCCCACAGCGGCGCGACGTCCCACTGCGCCATCATCGCGAGCGCCGCGTAGCAGTGGTGCGGGTTGCGCACCAGGCGCCCGTAGAGCTCGACGCCGCGCTCGTCGAGCTTCGAGCCGGTGCCGTCGATCAGGCGGTGCACCGCCTTCGGGTCGCCGGCGCGCCAGGCGAACAGGTGCGCCGCCACCGGCGTGGCGGCCATCATCTTGGCCATCGGCGGGAAGACGAACGCCGCCAGCCCCGGCAGCGGCAGCAGCGCGCCGTTGAGGCTCGCGACCACGGCCGGCTGCGCGTGGCCGTCGAGCGCCAGGCGCGCGGCCACCGCGGCGCCGGCCGAGTGGCCGACGATGCCGTGCGGGTGCAGCTCGAGCACCTTCAGCAGCTCGCCCACCGCTGCCGTCATGCCCGGCAGCGTGTAGGTGGCGGAGAACATGCCGAAGCCCGGCGGCGCGCTCGTGAAGCCGTGGCCCGGCAGGTCGATCGCGACCACGGTGGCGTGGCGCGCCAGCCGCGGCGCGAGGTCGCGCCACGAGTGCGTCGCCGCGCCGGTGCCGTGCAGCAGCAGCCATGCCGGGCCGTGGCCGAGGCGCTGCACGTGCCAGCGCATGCCGGCGGCGTCGACGAAGCGGCTGTGTTCCTTCAGCGGCCAGTCGGCGCCGTCGCGGTGCCAGTCCAGGCGCGGCGCCATCCCCGGCAAGGGCTCAACCGGCAGCAGCCACATCGCGCGTGGCCTGCTGCACGGCGGCCGACATCGCGCGCGCGTCGGCATACGGCAGCGGCAGGTAGCGCGCGCCGAGCGCGCGCGCGATCTCCTGCGCCGCCGGCTGCGGCTGCGGCGACGTGTCGAGCAGCAGCGTGCCGACGCCGGCGGCGCGCAGCCGTTTCGCGGCGGCGAACGCGTCGGCCTGCGCCTGCGCACGGCCCGGCGTGCCGTCGCGCGCGACGTTGGCGCGCCCGTCGGTGAGCAGCACGACGAGCGGCGTCGCGCCCTGCCGGCGCACCGCGTCGGCGAGCGCGGTGGCGCTCTCGATCGCCGAGGCGAGCGGCGTGCCGCCGCCGCCGGGCAGGCCGGCGAGGCTCTTCTTGGCACGCACGAGCGAGCGCGTCGGCGGCAGCAGCAGGTCGGCGCCGGTGCCGCGAAAGCCGATCACGGCGACGCGGTCGCGCCGCACGTAGCAGTCGGCGAGCAGCAGCTCGACCGCGCCCTTCGCTTCGGCGAGGCGCGCCAGCGCCGCGGAGCCGGAGGCGTCCACGGCGAAGATCGTCGTCGTCTCGGCGCGGTGCTTGAAGCGGCGGATGCGGATGTCCTGCCGGCGGATGGCGATGCGGCCCGGTC
>CALIDR010000054.1 GCA_938022295.1 uncultured Burkholderiaceae bacterium | reverse complement strand
GCAGCGGCTTCAAGGCTCGAACCGGTCCTCGAGGAAGCCGCCGGCCTTGGTCACGCGGTCGAGCGCGGCGAGCTGCTCGAGCAGCGCCCGCATGTGCTTGAGCGGCACCGCGTTCGGCCCGTCGGACAGCGCCTTCGCCGGGTCGGGGTGCGTCTCCATGAACAGGCCCGCGATCCCCACCGCGACCGCCGCGCGCGCGAGCACCGGCACGAACTCGCGCTGCCCGCCGCTCGACGTGCCCTGGCCGCCCGGCAGCTGCACGCTGTGCGTCGCGTCGAAGACGACCGGGGCGCCGGTCTCGCGCATGATCGCGAGGCTGCGCATGTCGGAGACGAGGTTGTGGTAGCCGAAAGTCACGCCGCGCTCGCAGGCGAGGAAGCGGTCCTCGGGCAGCCCCTTCTCGCGCGCCGCCGCCCGCGCCTTGTCGATCACGTTCTTCATGTCTTGCGGCGCGAGGAACTGGCCCTTCTTGATGTTGACCGGCTTGCCGCTCTGCGCGCAGGCGCGGATGAAGTCGGTCTGCCGGCACAGGAACGCCGGCGTCTGCAGCACGTCGACCGCCGCCGCCACCGCCGGCACGTCGGCCTCGGTGTGCACGTCGGTCAGCACCGGCACGCCGATCTCGCGCCGCACGGTGGCCAGGATCTCGAGCCCGCGCTCCATCCCCGGGCCGCGGAACGACGCGCCGCTCGAGCGGTTGGCCTTGTCGTAGCTGCTCTTGAAGACGAACGGGATGCCCAGCGCGGCGGTGATCTCCTTCAGCCGGCCGGCGACGTCGAGCTGCAGCTGCTCGCTCTCGACGACGCAGGGCCCGGCGATCAGGAAGAACGGGTGCCCCAGCCCGACGTCGAAGCCGCACAGCTTCACGCCGCGACCCTCTCGGCGGCGGAGGCCTGGCGCCGGCTCTGGTGGTCGAGCGCGGCCTTGACGTAGCTGATGAACAGCGGGTGGCCGTCCCACGGCGTGCTCTTGAACTCGGGGTGGAACTGCACGCCGACGAACCAGGGGTGCATCTCGGTCGGCAGCTCGATCATCTCGGTGAGCTTCTCGCGCTGCGTGA
Organism: uncultured Burkholderiaceae bacterium; assembly: GCA_938022295.1. GTDB lineage: Bacteria > Pseudomonadota > Gammaproteobacteria > Burkholderiales > Burkholderiaceae_C > Calidifontimicrobium. The sequence continues at coordinate 13,734 of CALIDR010000054.1, read as the reverse complement.
TCGCCGAGACGACGAGCCCCGCGGCCTGCAGGCGGTCGAGGTAGCGCTCGTTGGCCTCGTAGCGGTGGCGGTGGCGCTCGGTCACGGTCGGGCCGTAGATGCGGTAGGCGAGCGTGCCGGGCTTGACGTCGCTCGTCTGCGCGCCCAGGCGCATCGTCCCGCCGAGGTCGGAGTTCGCGTCGCGCCGCTGGATCGTGCCGTCGCGGTCGTGCCACTCGTCGATCAGCGCGATCACCGGGTGCGGCGTCGCGGGGTCGAACTCGGTGCTGTTGGCGCCTTCGAGCCCGGCGAGGTGGCGCGCGACCTCGATCGTCGCCACCTGCATCCCGAGGCAGATGCCCAGATAGGGGATCCCGTGCTCGCGCGCGTACTGCGCGGCGAGGATCTTGCCTTCGATGCCGCGCTTGCCGAAGCCACCGGGCACGAGGATCGCGTCGTACTGGCCGAGCTGGCCGACGTTGTCCGGGGTCAGCGTCTCGGCATCGACGTACTCGATGTGCACGCGCGCGTGGTTGTGGATGCCGGCGTGGCGCAGCGCCTCGTTGAGCGACTTGTACGAGTCCGACAGGTCGGTGTACTTGCCGCACATCGCGATCGTGACTTCGCGCTGCGGGTGCTCGACGGCGTGCACGAGGCGGTCCCAGCGGCGAAGGTCGGCAGGCCGGGTGAGCAGCTGCAGCTTCATGCAGATGATCTCGTCGAGGCCCTGCTCGTGCAGCATGCGCGGAACCTTGTAGATCGTGTCGACGTCCCACATGCTGATCACCGCTGCGCGCGCGACGTTGGTGAACAGCGAGATCTTCTCGCGCTCGTCGTCGGGGATCGGGCGGTCGGCGCGGCAGATCAGCGCGTCGGGCTGGATGCCGATCTCGCGCAGCTTCTGCACCGTGTGCTGCGTCGGCTTGGTCTTCAGCTCGCCGGCGGCGGCGATCCACGGCACGTAGGTCAGGTGCACGAACGCGGCGTTGTTCGGCCCCAGGCGCAGGCTCATCTGGCGCACCGCCTCGAGGAACGGCAGGCTCTCGATGTCGCCGACCGTGCCGCCGATCTCGACGATCGCGACGTCGACGTCGGCCGCGCCGCGCTTGATGAACTCCTGGATCTCGTTGGTGACGTGCGGGATCACCTGCACCGTCTTGCCGAGGTAGTCGCCGCGGCGCTCCTTCTCGAGCACGCTCTTGTAGATCTGCCCGGTCGTGAAGTTGTTGCTGCGCTTCATCCGCGTCGTGATGAAGCGCTCGTAGTGGCCGAGGTCGAGATCGGTCTCGGCGCCGTCGTCGGTGACGAACACCTCGCCGTGCTGGAACGGGCTCATCGTGCCCGGGTCGACGTTGAGGTACGGGTCGAGCTTGATCAGCGTGACCTTCAGGCCGCGCGACTCGAGGATCGCGGCCAGCGACGCCGAAGCGATGCCCTTGCCGAGCGAGGACACCACGCCACCCGTGACGTAGACGTACTTGGTCATGTCGTGCAGCGCGGCCGGGGCGACGACGCTGGAGGGGGTAAAGCCAGATTATACGGGTCGGCCTCTCGGCGGCCGCTTCCGGACGCGGGCGGCGAAGGCCCGGGCGCGTTCAGGACATGCCGGCGATCAGGTCGAGCACGAGGCGCGCCGTCTCGTCGGGCCGCTCCATCGGATACAGGTGCGTGCCCTCGATCCAGACCAGCCTCTCGCGCGCCAGCGCGCGCGACGCCTCCAGCCCGGCCTGGCGCACTTCGGCCGACTGCGTGCCGGCGACGAACGCCACCGGGCACTGTGGCGGGTGGCGGCGCAGCAGGCGCGGCAGCGTATGCGGCAGCGTGTTGTACAGGCGCGTCTCGATCGCACGGTCGAACGCCAGCTCGACGTGGCCGTCGCGCTCGACGAAGCCGGCGGCGACGTAGTCGGCGAGCACGCGCGGGTCCCAGCGCGCGAAGGCGTGCTTGGCCGCGAAGTGCGCGTGCACCGCGGCGCGGTCGGGCCACTCACGGCGGCGGCGCTGCGACACGCGCCCGGGCGAGACGCGCCGGATCAGCCCGCTCGCCTTGGCCGCCTGCAGCCCGTGCGCGCGCCAGCCGGCGACGACGGGCGAGTCGAGCATCACGACGCCGCGCGCCAGCTCCGGCCGCCGGCACGCAGCCATCAGGCTCAGCAGCCCGCCGAGCGAGTGGCCGACGAGGAACGCCGGCGCGCACCGCTGCGCCTCGACGAAGTCGACGAGCTGCCGGCGCAGGTGCGGCCAGTTGCCCGTGACCGGGTAGGCCGGGTCGTGACCGAACTTCTCGAGCGCGTGCACCGTGTAGCCCGCGGCGCGCCAGGCGTCGAACAGCACGCGATAGGTGCCGGCCGGAAAGCCGTTGGCGTGCGAGAACACGATCGCGCCGCGGGCGGCGGCGCGTGCCCCGGAAACCATCAGACGATCTTCTCGCCCGGGTGCGTGATCTTGCGCATCGGCTCGTAGCGCTTCGACTCGACGGCCAGCGGGTGCGCGGCGTCGCTGCGGTCCCAGTGCGGGTCGTCCATCGCGTCGAACACCTCGCGCAGCCGCTGGCCCCAGGTGCTGCGCACCATGTGGAAATAGGGGTTGTGCTCGTCGATGCAGACGATGCGGTCGGTGCGGAACGTGCCTTCCTCGTAGACGAGCAGGTCCAGCGGCAGCCCGACCGAGAGGTTGGACTTCAGCGTCGAGTCCATCGACACCAGCGCGCACTTGGCGGCCTGGTCGAGCGAGGTCTTCGGCGTGATCATGCGGTCGAGCACCGGCTTGCCGTACTTGCTCTCGCCGATCTGGAAGTACGTCGTCTCGCGCGTGGCCTCGATGAAGTTGCCCGCCGAGTAGACGAGGAACAGGCGCATCGCCTCGCCCTTGATCTGGCCGCCGAAGATCATGCTGGCGTTGAAGTCGATGCCTGCGGCGCGCAGCGACGGCCCGTCCTGCTCGTAGACGCGGCGCACCGCGCTGCCGAGCACGCGCGTGGCGTCGAACATGCTCTCGGCGTTCCAGATCGTCAGCGGCGGCTCCTGCGGCCCGCGGTCGACCTTCTCGACCTGCAGGATCTCGCGCACGCTCTGGCTGATGCTCAGGTTGCCCGCCGACAGCATGACCATGAAGCGGTCGCCCGGCTTCTCGTAGATCATCATCTTGCGGAACGTGCTGATCTGGTCCATGCCCGCGTTGGTGCGCGAGTCGGACAGGAACACGAGCCCGGCGTCGAGCCGGATGCCGACACAGTAGGTCATGGGTGGGTCTGGGCGAGGGCCTTGAGCCGGTACAGCGCGTCGAGCGCCTGGCGGGGCGTGAGGGTATCAGGGTCGAGGTCGGCCAGCGCGTCCTCCACCGGCGAGGCCGCCGGCGCGGGTGCCGCGGGCGGCGGCGCGAAGAGGTCGACCTGCGCGTCGCCCGCGCGCCGCTGCGCCTCGAGCGCCTCGAGCGCGGCGCGCGCCTGGCGGATCACCGACGACGGCATGCCCGCGAGCTGCGCCACCTGCACGCCGTAGCTGCGGCTCGCCGGGCCGGCCTCGATCTCGTGCAGGAACACGATGTCGCGCCCGGCGCCTTCGACGGCGCTCACGTGCACGTTGATCGCGCGCGGGTGTTTCGCAGGGAACGCGGTGAGCTCGAAGTAGTGCGTCGCGAACAGCGTGAACGCGCGGCAGCGGTCGTGCAGGTGGCTCGCGATCGCGCCGGCGAGCGCCAGCCCGTCGAACGTGCTCGTGCCGCGGCCGATCTCGTCCATCAGGACGAGCGAGTGTTCGGTTGCGGCGTGCAGGATCGCACTCGCTTCCGTCATCTCGAGCATGAAGGTGGACTGCGCGTTGGCCAGGTCGTCGGCGGCGCCGATGCGGGTGTGGATCGCGTCGATCGGGCCGAGCCGGCAGGCGGCGGCCGGAACGTACGAGCCCATCGCCGCCAGCAGCACGATCAGCGCGACCTGCCGCATGTAGGTGCTCTTGCCGCCCATGTTCGGGCCGGTGATGACGAGCATCTTCGTCTTCGCGTCGAGCCGGCAGTGGTTGGCGATGAACGGGCCGCCGCCCGTCTCGGCCAGCCGCGCCTCGACGACCGGGTGGCGGCCGGCCTCGATCTCGATGCACGGGTGGGCGACGAACTGCGGCCGGCACCAGTTCAGCGTCACCGCGCGTTCGGCGAGCGTGGCCAGCGCGTCGAGTGCGGCGAGGGCCCGCGCCGCCGGGCCGAGCGCGGGAAGCGACGGCTGCAGCGCGTCGAGCAGCTGATCCCACAGCCACTTCTCGCGCGCGAGCGCGCGCTCCTGCGCCGACAGCGCCTTGTCCTCGAACGCTCTCAGCTCGGGGGTGACGAAGCGTTCGGCGTTCTTCATCGTCTGCCGGCGCTGGTAGTCGGCCGGCACCTTGTCCTTCTGCCCGGCGGTGACCTCGATGTAGAAGCCGTGCACCTTGTTGAACTGCACGCGCAGGTTGCCGATGCCGGTGCGCGCGCGCTCGCGCGCCTCGAGGTCGAGCAGGAACGCGTCGCAGTGGGTCGCGATGCCGCGCAGCTCGTCGAGCTCGGCGTCGAACCCGGCGGCGATCACGCCGCCGTCGCGCAGCAGCACGGCCGGCTCGTCGGCGAGCGCGCGCTGCAGCAGCTCCAGCACCGCGGGCGGCGGGTGCAGCGCCGCGTGCAGCGTGTCGAGCAGCGCGCAGCCCGACGGCGCCACGCCGCGCAGCGCCGGCAGCGCGGCGAGCGTCGCGCGCAGGCCCGCGAGCTCGCGCGGGCGCACCTGCCGCAGCGCGATGCGCGCCGTGATGCGCTCGACGTCGCTCGCGTGGCGCAGAGCCCCGCGCAGCGCCTCGAACCCGTCGGCGATCAGCCGCTCGACGGCGTCGTGGCGCTCGACCGCCGCGCCGCGCTCGCGCGGCGGGTGCGTCATCCAGTGGCGCAGCAGCCGGCTGCCCATGCCGGTGCGGCAGGTGTCGAGCAGCGACAGCAGCGTCGGCGACTCCTCGCCGCGCAGCGTCTGCACGAGTTCGAGGTTGCGCACGGTGGCCGGCGGCAGGTCGAGCAGATCGTTCGCCCGCTCGACGGCGAGCGTCGTCACGTGCCCGAGCGCCTGCCCCTGCGTGTGCTCGGCATACGCCAGCAGCGCGGCCGCGGCGGCGTGGGCGACGGGCAAGTCGGCGGCGTTGAAGCCGGCCAGCGTGGCGACCTTCAGCAGCTCGCGCAGCTTGCGCTCGCCGAGCGCGGCGTCGAACTGCCACGCCGGGCGTGCGGTGCGCGCGGCGCGGTGCTGCGCGATCGCGGCCGGCTGCGCGTCGCGGTCGACGAGGATCTCGGCCGGGTTCAGCCGTGCGAGCCAGGTCGCGAGCTCGGCCTCGCCGCACTCGGTGATGCCGAGCTGGCCGCTCGCCAGCCCGAGCCACGCGAGGCCGAACGTCGCGCGCTGGCGGGCCACGGCGAGCAGCAGCGTGTCGACGCGCTCGCTCATCAGCGCGCCGTCGGTGACGGTGCCGGGCGTGACGACGCGCACCACCTTGCGCTCGACCGGCCCCTTGCCCGCGCCGACCTCGCCGACCTGCTCGGCGATCGCCACCGACTCGCCGAGCCGGATCAGCCTGGCGAGGTAGTTCTCGACCGCGTGCACCGGCACGCCCGCCATCACGACCGGCTCGCCGGCGCTCGCCCCGCGCGTCGTCAGCGTGACGTCGAGCAGCCGGTGGGCGCGGCGCGCGTCGTCGTAGAACAGCTCGTAGAAGTCGCCCATGCGGTAGAACACGAGCGTGTCGGGGAACTCGGCCTTGATGCGCAGGTACTGCGCCATCATCGGCGTGTGGCGCGAGAGGTCGCCGCTGGGGGGCTCGGCGGTGGGCGTCGGTTCGCTCATGAAGCCGACGATGTTAGGTCACGACGGATGCATCGACGGGGCGACCCGTGCGCCCCGAAGCGGGACGGCGGAGGCCGGTGCCGCCGGAGAACCAACGGCTGCAAGCGCCGCGCGGCGTACGTCGTGAACGGTGTCCGCGTGGTGGGTTTCGACAACGAACGAGGCAAGGGCGACCACTGCCATCTGCGTGGCCGCGAGTTGCCGTACCGCTTCACCTCGGTCGAAGCCCTGGCGGACGACTTCATCGCCGCGATCGAGGCGGTCAGGAGCAAGGCATGACGACACGGCGCAGGCTCACGATCACCCTGGAACCGGACTGGCGCGCCGCATTGCGGCGAGCGGGCAAGCAAGCCCAGGCCGATCGCTACCAGGGCGAGACGCTGAACTTCGAGAGTCCGGGGGCGTTCTTCGGCCGGCTGACCGAGCGTCGCTGGGCTCTCGTGACGGCGCTGCAAGGACAGGGACCGATCGCGGTGCGGGATCTGGCCCGGCGGGTCGGGCGCGACGTCAAGCGGGTCCACGAAGACGTGCAGATCCTCACCGAGCTCGGCCTCGTCGAACGCGACGACAGGGGGGGCGTGCTGTGCCCCTACGCCGACGTGCACATCGACGGGCACGTCCAGCGCGAGCCCGAAGCCGCCTGACGATGGGGCCGGGTCGCGGCCGACCGCGTTCGGCTGCGTCGATCGACCGTCACAGCCCCCCGAGCACGTCCTCCTCCGGCCGCGCGAGCAGTTCGCGCAGCAGCGGCGGCGCGTAGTGGCGCGGCACGGTGACGGCGTAGAAGTTCTCGTACAGCTCGGGCACGACGGCGTGCTCGACGAGCACGCCGCTCTTCAGCTCGTCGCGCACGACGACGCTGGGCACCAGCGCGATGCCGCCCGCGTCGCGCGCGAGCAGCCGCAGCAAGGCCATGTCGTCGACCTCGGCCTTCGCCGTGTAGCGCACGCCGAGCTGCTCGCACAGCAGGTCGAAGCCGGCGCGGATGTCGCTGTCGCGCCCCGGCAGCAGCAGCGGCGCGTCGGCCAAGTCGTAGGGGAAGCGGAACGCGCGCCGGCGCTTGGACGGCCGGCCGACCAGGCTCACCGGCTGGTGCGCGATGCGCCGGCAGCGCCACGGCTCGTCGGCGCTGCCGTGCACGCGGCGGTTGGTCAGCACGAGGTCGAGGGTGTGCACCCGCAGCCGCGTCAACAGGTCCGCCAGGCCGCCGGACTGCAGCACGAGCTCGACGTCGTCGCGGCCGAGCAGCGGGGCGAGGAAGTTCTCCTGGAAGTTGCGCGACAGCGTGGCCACGGCGCCGATGCGCAGCACCTGCCGCTGCGCGCGACGGCCCTCGCGCAGCACCGACACCAGCTCGGTGCCGGCGGCGAAGATCGACTCGGCATAGCCGAGCGCCACGCGGCCGGCCTCGGTCAGCTTCAGCGTGCGCGCCTGGCGCTCGAACAGCGTCTGGCCGAGCGCGTCCTCGAGCTGGTGGATCTGCGTCGACAGCGCCGACGGCGACACGTGCAGCCGCTGCGCCGCGCGCGTCAGGTGCCCTTCCTTGGCAACCGCCCAGAAGCCGTGCAGGTGGTGGTAGTTGAGCCGCGCCATGTTCTGTCTAGAAGAACGAATAGTGCAGAACATTGAAGTATACAGATCGAGGGCGCCCGGTCACCATCCGGCCCCAGTTCCAACCCGAAAGTCCGCCATGAACCCCTCCCTGCTCCTGTTGCTGCCCGCCCTGCCCGTGCTGTTGCACGCCGCGGCGGGCGTCTTCGCCGACCGCGGCGACCGCGACGCCGCCTGGCGGCGCGCCGAAGCGGCCGCGCTCGGCGCCACGCTCGCCGGCGCCGCGGCGCTGGCGGTGGTGCTCGCCTTCGGTCCGATCGCCGGCGCGGGCCTGCGCCTGGACACCGTCGGCGGCGTCGTCGCGCTGCTCGTGGGCTTCGTCGGCTGGGTCATCGTGCGCTACTCGCACCGCTACCTGCAGGGCGAGGCGAACGAGCGCCGCTACCTGCGCCTGCTCGCGCTCACGCTGGCCGCGGCGTCGCTCGTCATTGCGGCCGACCACCTGCTGCTGCTCGCCGCAGCGTGGATCGGCACCAGCCTGACGCTGCACCGGCTGCTGCGCTTCTACGTCGAGCGGCCGGCCGCACGGCTGGCGGCGCACAAGAAGTTCATCTCGGCGCGCGCGGCCGACGCGGCGCTGCTCGGCGCCGTGGCGCTGCTCGGCACTGCCTACGGCACGCTGTCGCTCGACGCGATGCTCGCCGCCGCGGCCGGGCAGAGCGTGCCGCCGCTCGCGCAGGCCGGCCTCGTGCTGCTGGTGGTGACGGCGCTGCTGAAGTGCGCGCAGCTGCCGCTGCACGGCTGGCTGATCCAGGTGATGGAGGCGCCCACGCCGGTGTCGGCGCTGCTGCACGCCGGCGTCGTCAACCTCGGCGGCTTCGTGCTGATCCGCTTCGCGCCGATGCTGGCCGAGGCCCCCGTCGCGCTCGTGCTGCTCGCCGCGGTGGCGACGGCCACCGTCGTCGCGGCCACGCTCGTGATGGGCACGCGCATCAGCATCAAGGTCGCGCTCGCCTGGTCGACGGTCGCGCAGATGGGCTTCATGCTGCTGCAGATCGCGCTCGGCCTGCCGGCGATGGCGCTGCTGCACCTGGTCGCGCATTCGCTGTACAAGGCGCACGCGTTCCTCGCCGCCGGCGGCGTCGTGCAGCGGCAGCAGGCGCTGCGCCTGGCACCCGCCGTCGCACCGTCGGCCGCGCGCTGGGCGCTCGCCGCGCTCGTCGTGCCGGCGGCCATCGTCGCGGCGGGCCTGGCCACCGGTGCACTCGCCTCGCCGGCCGCGGCGCTGGCCGGCGCCGTGCTCGGGCTGGCGCTGGTGCCGCTCGCGGCGGCAGGCCGCTTCGTCGCCGCCGCCGGCGTCGCGCTCGGCTGGTTCGCCGGCCACGCGGTGGCTTCGTGGCTCGTCGGCCCGGCCTCGTTCGACGTGCCGCTCGCGCTCGTGGCCGTCGTCGCCGCCGCGCTGCTCGCGATGTTCGCGCTGCAGGCCGCCGTGGCGCTCAGGCCCGGCGCCGGCCTCGTGCGCCGCCTGTATCCCTGGGCCTACGGCGGCTTCTACGTCGACGAGCGCATCAGCCGCGCGCTGCTCGCCCGCTGGCCGGTGCCCGCCGCGCCGGTGCCTGCCCAACCGCTTTCGTCCACCCTTGCCGGAGCCCGCTGATGAACGCCCCGCTGCCGATTGCCGAACAACCGCTGCTCGCGCTCGCCGACGCGGTCGCGCAGGCCTGCGACCGCATCGCCCCGAGCTTCCCGCTCGACCGCTTCATCGCCGTCAACCCGCACTGGGGCTGGGTCGACCGCCCGATCGAGGAAGCCGCCGCCGCCGTCGGCGTGCTGGCCGGGATGACGCTGCTGCCCGACGCGCTCCCGGCGCGGCGGCCGCTGGTGGCGGACCTGGCCGGCCTGCGCGACGCCGTCGTGCACCAGATCAGCCAGCACTGCGCGGCGTACTTCGACGCCGGTCAGGCGCGCTGGCACCTGCCGGTGGACGAGGCCGACGCCGGCGGCCTGTACCGAAGCTGGCTGGTGCGGCTGGCCGCCGACCGCGGCCTGCACTGGCCGCAGGGCCGCAAGGCGGCGCTGGCCGCGATCGATCGCCTGCCGCGCGACCCGATGGCCGCCATCGCCCACGCGATCGGGCGCCTGCACGTGCCGCCCGCGGGCCACGCGGCGTGCCTCACCGCGTGGCTGCTCGACCTCAACGGCTGGGCCGCGGCCTGCGCCTACCAGCGCTGGCAGGCGCGGCTGGCCGGCGGCGACGACCCGCGGCTGGCGGACCTGCTCGCGATCCGCGCGGCCTGGGACGCGCTGCTTGCCGAGGCGCTGCCCGCCGCCGACGTGCAGGCCTGGGGCGAAGGCTGGGCGACGGTCGACGCCGCGATCGCCGCCGAGCGCGCGCGCCAGCACGCCGGGTGGGACCGCATGGCCGAACGCGAGCACCGGCTGCAGGCCGCGCTGATCGCCGCGATGTCGCGCCCCATGGCCGGCGCCGCGGCCGCGCCGAGCGTGCAGGCGGTGTTCTGCATCGACGTGCGCAGCGAGGTGTTCCGCCGCGCGCTCGAGGCCGTCGACCCGACGATCGCCACGCGCGGCTTCGCCGGCTTCTTCGGCCTGCCGATCGACCACCGGCCGCTCGGCACCGCGTGGCGCCAGCCGCAGCTGCCCGGGCTGCTTGCCCCCGCGCTGACGGCCGACGAGGAGCCGGTCGAGCGCCCGCTCGCCCAAGCGCTGGCCGAGCGCCGGCGCGCGCGGCTAGCCGCCACCGCGTCGTGGGACGGCTGGCGCGGCACGCCGGCGGTGGGCTTCCCGTTCGTCGAGGCGTGCGGTGCGCTCTACGCCGGCGCGCTGCTGCGCGCGAGCCTGCCCGGCGGCGCGGGCGAAGCCGACTGGGCCTGCGCCGGCCTCACGCGGGACGAGGCCGCGGCCGTGCGCCCGCGGCTGGCGCTCGACGCCGAGCAAGGCGCCACGCTGGCGGCCGGCGTGCTGCGCGCGATGGGGATGGTCGAGCACTTCGCGCCGCTCGTGCTGCTGTGCGGCCACGGCGGCCAGAGCGCCAACAACGCCCACGCGGCGGGCCTGGACTGCGGCGCCTGCGGCGGGCGCAGCGGCGAAGTCAACGCCCGCGCGCTGGCGCTGCTGCTCGACGACGCCGCGGTGCGCGCCGCGCTCGTCGGACGCGGCATCGCGATCCCCGCCGGCACCTGGTTCGTCGCCGGCCTGCACAACACGACGACCGACGAGGTGCGCCTGTTCGACACCGACCTCGTGCCCGCCACGCACGCGAAGGAGCTCGACGCGCTGCGTGCCGCGCTCGCCGCCGCGGGCGACGCCACGCGCGCCGAGCGCGCCCCGGGCCTGGGCCTGCCCGCGCAGCCGGCGCCGGCGCTGCTGGCCCGCCTGCGCGAACGCGCGACGCACTGGGCCGAGACGCGCCCCGAGTGGGCGCTGGCCGACAACGCCGCCTTCGTCGCCGCGCCGCGCGCGCGCACGCAGGGCGCGAACCTCGGCGGGCGCGTGTTCCTGCACGACTACGACCACCGGCTCGACGCCGACCGCGGGGTGCTGACGCTGATACTGACCGCGCCGGTGGTGGTGGCGCACTGGATCAACCTGCAGTACCTCGCCTCCACCGTCGACCCGGTGCGCCAGGGCGCCGGCAACAAGCTGCTGCACAACGTCGTCGGCGGCGGCGTCGGCGTGTTCGAGGGCAACGGCGGCGACCTGCGCATCGGGCTGCCGTGGCAGTCGGTGCACGACGGCGAGCGGGCGCGCCACACGCCGCGGCGGCTGACCGTCTTCGTCGAGGCGCCGCGCGACGCGATCGAGGGCGTCATCGCCGCCCACGAGACGGTGCGCCGCCTCGTCGACCACCGCTGGCTGCACCTGATCGCGATCGGCGGCGGTGCGGCGCCGACGTTCCACCGGCGGCTGCCGGGCGGGGGGTGGGACGCGGTGGGTTGACGCTGCGGTGTTCGGGGGCGCCGGCGACGCGAGTGCCGGTGCCGAGCGGACCGTGGCGTTCGCTCACGCTGACGCCGCGCAGCGGATGCCTAAAGGCGGCGCACGTCGAGCGTTCAGGGTGGTGAGCCGTCCGCCATTGCCCGGACCCGTGCTGCGAGGTCGGCGCAGTTGCGTCGACAGGGGTTCAAATTCAAGACCTGACCCTGTCCGCCACTGTCCGCTGCAGTCACGCGCCGGCGCTGTCGGACAGGCGAGCTATGTGAGGCGGCGCAGGCGTCGGGCGCGGCCGCCGACGGCCGCCAGGCCCGCCAGCATCAGCGCCACCGTGGTCGGCTCCGGGACGGCCGCGGCCAGCACGATGTTGTCGAAGTAGTGCGCTTGATCGCCGAAGCTCTGCGCCCAGCGCACGACGACCACGTCGCCGAACTCGGCACCGAAGCTCACGGTCTCGGCCCCCTGCAGCTGATCGGTCGTGAAGTCCCGTGCGACGATACCGCCGCTGGTGGTCTCGGCCCGGAACTGCACCAGCGCCTCCGCCGGACCCCAGGGCGAGAACGTGTAGCCGCCCACGTCGATGGACAGCAGCGCGAAGCTGCTGCTGTCCGCGCGCCGAAGTTCGATGCTGGTTCCTGACACCGCCGCCACCACGACGGACTCCGGGTCGTAGGCGCTGCCGGGATGCGTCGCGTAGAGCAGGTTATCGGTCGAGAGCCTGTAGCCTTGGTCCTCGAAAGGGGTCGCAACCGGCCCCTCAGGCAGGGACTCGAAATCCAGCTTCACGTTGGCCTGCGCGGCCGTCAGGGCGGTGACCGCCAGCACACCCATGAAGCTCCGCTGCATGGTCCTCATCAGCGCCTCCTCGTTCGACGTTGTTGGTGGACGCTCGGCGCAAGCATGTCGTATGCCAGTGGCGTCACTGCTGGCACGACAAGGACTTGCCGCCGGCACGTCGCTCATCCTGTCAAGAAGGCCGACAGATCCAGGCGGCCCGATGGCCGGGGCAAGAGTTCGCCGCCTGAGCGGGATCGTGTCCCGAGCGGGTAGTGAAGGCAGGGCAGAGGCAGGGGGTCGGCAGAGGCAGGGGATCTTGCCGCTTGCCTTCGTCCCACCTCCGTCGGACGGTTCGGTCCATGGCCCGCCCGCTGCGCATCGAGTTCCCCGGCGCCGTCCATCACGTGACCTCGCGCGGCGACCGACGCGAGCCGATTTACCGCTACGACGACGACCGGCGCCACGAAGGAAGATGTTGCAGCAAAAGGCAAGACCTGACCCCATGTCCCCTGTGACCCCATGTCCCCTGCGCGGCCATACGTAGGCCCGCTGCGCCCGGCTCTGGTTCGATAGGGGTTCGGTTTCAAGGTCCGAGCCCAGCTCTGCCAGCGACCTTGGGTCTACGCAAACGCCCGCGTGCGCGCAGCCGCTTCCATCATCGACCCGCACGCGGGTCGTTAATCACGCGAAGCGTTATTATTCGGTGCGTGGCGATACGCACGTTCAAGTGTGCCGACACCGAGGCACTGTTCCGGCTGCGGCGGGTGGCACGCTTCGCCAACATCGAGCGCCCGGCGCTGCGCAAGCTGAAACAGCTCGACCTCGCGCGCCGCATCGAGGATCTGCGCGCGCCGCCGGCGAACCGGCTCGAGCCGCTGAAGGGCAATCGCGCGGGCCAGTGGAGCCTGCGGGTGAACGACCAGTTCCGCATCTGCTTCCACTGGACGGGCAGCGACGCCGAAGACGTCGAGATCGTGGACTATCACTGACCGAGGCAGGACGAGATGAGCAGGAAACTCAAGCCCGTGTCGCCCGGCGAGATGCTCGCCGAGGAGTTCCTCAAGCCGCTGGGCATGAGCAACTACCGCCTGGCGAAGGAGATCGGCGTGCCTGCGCAGCGCATCGGCGAGATCGTTGCCGGCAAGCGCGCTATCACCGCGGACACCGATCTGCGGCTGTGCCGCTTCTTCGGGCTCTCCGATGGATGGTGGCTGCGCCTGCAGGCGGACTACGACACCGAGATCGCGAAGGCGAGCCTGGCGAAGACGCTCGCGAAGATCAGGCCGTGGAAGGAGGCCACGGAGCCGGCGCCGGATGCGCACGAACCGGGTTGAGGCTTGACGTCAATCTCGTCTCGGTATCGCCTACCGGTGACGCAGAGCGGCGGACACCGTTCGACGGTGGCGTACGTCGAACACCGGGGGTGGTTGACCTGTCCGGCCGCGTGTGGACCGGTGCAGCAAGATCGCCGTCGTGTTGTGGACGCGAGGTTATTGAGGCGGCAGTGAAGTGTTGAACTCAAGCGGCGTACCGGACAGGCTCGTGCTCGAAGTAGCGCTTGATGCGCTCGGGCTGTCGCTGAACGCTGCGCAGGTGTCTGGCGGCGGCCTTGACCAGTTGCAGCTTCGTCCT
>CALIDR010000053.1 GCA_938022295.1 uncultured Burkholderiaceae bacterium | reverse complement strand
TTGTTGCAGTAGTCGTAGACGTCCTCGAACAGCGGGTCGAACTCGTTGACGGCGTCGATCGAGTACATCTGGCGCGACGTCTCGGCGCGCCCGCTGCGCCCGATCGGCGGCTTCAGCGGCACGTCGGGGTCGGTGTTGCGGGCCACCAGGTAGAACTCGAGCTCGGGCGCGACGACGGGCTTCCAGCCGGCCGCGGCGTAGAGGTCGCACACGCGCTTGAGCACCGAGCGCGGCGCGAACGGGATCAGCCTGCCGTCGCGGTCGTAGCAGTCGTGGATGACCTGCGCCGTCGGGTCGGTGGCCCACGGCACGATGCGCACCGTGCCCGGGTCGGGGCGCAGGTGCATGTCGTGGTCGGTCGGGCTGATGATGTCGAAGAACGGCCCTTCCTGCGGCGCGACGCCGGTCACCGTCGTCGCGACGACGACCTCGGGCAGGCGCATGCCGCGGTCCTCGGTGAACTTCTCGCGCGGCAGGATCTTGCCGCGCGCGACACCGGTCAGGTCGGGCACGAGGCATTCGATCTCGGTCACGCGGTTCTGGTTGAGCCAGTGCTCGAGGTCGGCGAAGGTGAAATCTTGTCGGTTGGCCATGGGCGGTCTCGGTAGCGTCGGGGCGGCGGCGGGCGAGCGTCGGCGGCGCTAACGCGGCCGGTCGCGCCGGCGCGCCCGGTAGGCCCGGCAGGCCTCGCCGAAGGCGCCGAGCAGCGCCATCGACACCGGGTTGTCGGCCGCGCGCCATTCCGGGTGCCACTGCACCGCGAGCGCGAAGCCCGGCGCGCCGGGGACCGAGAAGGCCTCGATCACGCCGTCGGGCGCGCGCGCCTCGACGCGCAGCCCCGGGGCGAGCCGCGCCACCCCCTGCCCGTGCAGCGAGTTGACGGCGAAGCGGTGCACCGCGAGCAGCCGCTCGAGTACGCCGCCGGGCTCGACGACGACGTCGTGCGCCGGCCCGTACTGCACCTCGACGTCCGCGTCGTCGTCCGCGCGGTGGTCGGCGAAGCCCGGCACCTCGTGGATCGCCTGGTGCAGCGTGCCGCCGAGGGCGACGTTGGTCTCCTGCAGGCCGCGGCAGATCGCCAGCAGCGGGACGCCGCGCTCGAGCACCCGCGGCACGAACGGCAGCGTCCACGCGTCGCGCGCCTGGTCCAGCGGCAGGTCGGGGTCGTGCACGCCCTCGTCGAAGTGCTGCGGGTGCACGTTGGAGGGCGAGCCGGTCAGCAGCACGCCGTCGGCGAGCGCGAGCAGGGTCTCGATCTCCCCGGGCCGGGCGTTGGGCACGACGAGCGGCAGCGCGCCCGCAAGCCGCACCGCCTCGACGTACTTGTGGCCGGCGATGTGGAACGGGTGGTGGCCGAGCACGCGGTTGCACGAGGGCACGAGCACGACGGGCGGCGAGGCGGGGGTGGGGTCGGCGGTCATCGGCGAAGACATGCGAAAGCCGTGCCCGTCACAGCAGGTCGCGCAGGCGGTACCACGCCATGCCGGCCACCAGCGCCGGCATGCGCAGCAGGCGGCCGCCGGGGAACGGGCGGTGCTTCACGCGGGCGAAGGTATCGAAGCGCGAGGCGTCGCCGGCGATCGCCTCCGCGACCAGCTTGCCGGCGAGTCCCGTCAGCGCCAGCCCGTGGCCCGAGAAGCCCTGCACGTAGTAGACGTCGCCGCCGATGCGGCCGAAGTCGGGCGCGCGGTTCATCGAGATGTCGACGAAGCCGCCCCAGGCGTGCTCGACCTCGACGTCGTCGAGCTGGGGGAACGTGCGCACCATGCGCCGGCGCATTCCGGCAGCGAGGTTCATCGGCGTGGCCGTGCTGTAGCTGACGCGCCCGCCGTAGATCAGCCGGTGGTCGGGCGTGGTGCGGAAGTAGTCGAGCACGAAGTTGGTGTCGCACACCGCGCAGCCGCTCGGGATCAGCGCCGCCGCGCGCTCGGTGCCCAGCGGCGGGGTGGCCACGATGTACGTGCCCACCGGCATGATGCGCGCCGCGAGCTGCGGCGCGACCTCCGGCGCGAACTGCTGCAGGTAGACGTTGCCCGCGAGCAGGACGCGCCGCGCGGCCACGTCGCCCTGCGCGGTGTGCAGCCGCAGCGGCGCACCGGCGTCGAGCCGCGTGACGGCGCTGTGCTCGTAGATGCGCACGCCGAGCGCCGCCGCCGCGCGCGCGAGCCCGAGGCTGTACTTCAGCGGATGCAGGTGACCCGAGCGCGGATCGGCGGCGCCGGCGACGTAGCGCGGGCTCGCGAGCCAGCGCGGCAGCTCGTCGCGCCCGATCCACTGCTGCGGGTAGCCGTAGACGCGCTCGACGCGCTCGACCCACGCCCGCAGCTCGCGCGCCTTGCGCTCGCTCGTGGCCACCGCGAGGTAGCCGTCGCGCCAGTCGCAGTCGATGCCGAAGCGCGCGATCCGCTGGCGGATCAGGTCCAGCGCCTCGATCGACATGTCCCACACGCGGCGGGCCGCCTCCAGCCCGAGCTGGGTCTCGATCACGTCCTGGTCGCACGCCAGGCCGTGGATCGCCTGGCCGCCGTTGCGCCCGCTCGCGCCCCAGCCGACCTGCCGTGCCTCGAGCAGCACGACGTCGAAGCCGCGGTCGTGCAGCTCGATCGCCGCGCTCAGGCCCGCCAGCCCGCCGCCGACGATCGCCACGTCGGCGCTCACCGCGCCCTGCAGGGTCGGGAATGACGCCTCGCGCGGCGCCGTGGCGGCGTAGTACGAGTGGCGGGTCAGGTCGCGGTCGACGTCGAGCAGCGGCATGATCGGTATGCGCTAGGCAGGCCCTCGGTCGGTGGATCGGTGGCGGGCAGCTTCAGGCGGCACGCTTGAGCGCTGCGGCGATCGTGTCGACGAGGCGGTCGATGTGCGCCCTCTCGATGATCAGCGGCGGGCTGAGCGCCAGCGTGTCGCCGGTGGTGCGGATCATCACCCCCTGCTCCCAGCAGTCGAGGAAGACGCCGAACGCGCGCCTGGTCGGTTCGCCGGCGATCGGCTCGAGCTCGACGCCGCCCACCAACCCGATGTTGCGGATGTCGATCACGTGCGGCAGCCCCTTCAGCGAGTGCAGCGCGTCGGCGAAGTAGCCCTGCAGCTGCGACGCGCGCGTCAGCAGCCCGTCGTCGGCGTAGGTCTCGAGCGTGGCCAGCGCCGCCGCACACGCCAGCGGGTGCGCCGAGTACGTGTAGCCGTGGAAGAACTCGATCAGGTGCTCGGGCCCCTGCATGAACGCGTCGTGGATCTCCTGGCGCACGAACACCGCGCCCATCGGCACGCAGCCGTTGGTGATGCCCTTGGCCACCGTCATGATGTCGGGCGTGACGCCGAACGTCTGCGCGCCGAACGGCTGCCCCGTGCGGCCGAAGCCGGTGATGACCTCGTCGAAGATCAGCAGGATGCCGTGGCGGTCGCAGATCTCGCGCAGCCGCTGCAGGTAGCCCAGCGGCGGGATCAGCACGCCGGTGGAGCCGGCCACCGGCTCGACGATCACGGCGGCGATCGTGCTCGCGTCGTGCAGCGCCACCAGCCGCTCGAGGTCGTCGGCGAATTCGGCGCCGTGCGCCGGCTGGCCGACGCTGAACGCGTTGCGCGCCGGGTCGTGCGTGTGGCGGATGTGGTCGACGCCGGCGAGCAGGGTGCCGAACATGCGCCGGTTGGCGACCATGCCGCCGACCGAGATGCCGCCGAAGTTGACGCCGTGGTAGCCGCGCTCGCGCCCGATCAGCCGCGTGCGCGCGCCCTCGCCGCGCACGCGGTGATAGGCGATCGCCATCTTCAGCGCGGTGTCGACCGACTCCGAGCCCGAATTGGTGAAGAAGACCTTGTTCAGCCCCGGCGGCGTCAGCCGCACGAGCTGCTCGGCGAGCTCGAACGCCTTCGGATGGCCCATCTGGAACGGCGGCGCGTAGTCGAGCTCGGCCGCCTGGGCGGCGATCGCCTGCACGATCTTCGGCCGCGCGTGGCCGGCGTTGACGCACCACAGGCCCGCCACGCCATCGAGGATCTGCCGGCCCTC
>CALIDR010000052.1 GCA_938022295.1 uncultured Burkholderiaceae bacterium | reverse complement strand
GAGTTCCGGCGCCTGCGCCACTTCGCGGTGCCGTACCGCGCGACGCTCGTCACGACGTTCGTGCTGACCGTCGTGTTCGACCTGACGGTGGCGGTCGAGGTCGGCCTGCTGATGGCCTGCGGCTTCTTCGTCTGGCGCATGGGCCAGCTCTTCCGCGCCGAACCGATGGCCGCCGACGAGCTGCCGCGCGCGGCCGGCGGCCAGCCCGCGCCCGACGGCGTGCACGTCGTGCAGCTGTACGGGCCGCTGTTCTTCGGCGCCGTCGGCAAGATCGAAGCCCTGCCCGAGACGCTGCCGCAGGGCACGCGCGTGCTCGTGCTGCAGATGCACCGCCTGATCTCGCTGGACACCACCGGCCTGGACGCGCTGACGCAGCTGCTGCGCGCGCTGCGCAAGCGCGGCGTCGCGCTCGTGCTGGCCGAGGTCAACCAGCAGCCGCGCTCGCTGATGCACCGCGCCGGCTTCGACGCGCTGCTCGACGACGGTGCGATCGCGCCGACGCTGGCCGAGGCGCTGCGGCGCGCGGCGTCGAGCCGGCCCGACGCCGCCGCGCCCTGACCGCGTCACACGAACCCGAGCGAGCGGGCGGCCCCGAAGTTCGCAAGGTTCGGCAGCACGGCGTCGAGCTGCGCCTCCGAGGCGCCGAACCAGCGCAGCAGCGTGGCCGCGAACTGGTCGACGCTCGTCGTCGGGATCCAGCGTCCCTGCAGCTCCCACGACTGCACGCCGACGTCGTCGTCGCCGCCCAGGACCAGCGCCGGCGCCCGGCCGTAGACCTGGCCACCGCGCACCGCCCCGCCGAGCACGAACTGGTGGTTGCCCCAGGCGTGGTCGGTGCCGCGGCTGCTGTTGGGCGCGAAGGTGCGGCCGAAGTCGCTCTGCGTGAACAGGGTCACCTGGCCGGCCAGGCCGAGGGCGTCCATCGCGCGCTGGAAGGCCGCCAGCGCATCGCCGAGCTGGCGCAGCAGCGCGGCGTGCGTGCCGCCGAACACGCTGCCGTCGATCTGGTCCTGGTGGGTGTCGTAGCCGCCCTGCTCGGCGTAGTAGACCTGCCGCGATCCGCCCACCACCTCGCGTGCGTGGATCAGCTTGGCGGTCTGGTACAGCTGCCCCGCGAGCGCCCCCTGCACGCGGCCGCCCGCGATCAGCGGCGCGAACGCCTCGTCGATCGCCGCCACCGAGCCGGCGCCCCCCGGCTGGGCGGCGACGATGCGCGCCAGCCGGCCGCTCAGCGCCAGCGCCTCGGCCTGCTGGGCACGGTAGGCGTTGCTGAGCACGTGGGTGTCACGCACGTCCAGCATCGCCTGCAACGCCTGCACGCGCAGTCGGTTCGGCTCCCAGGCCAGGTCCTGCGGCTGCAGGCCGTAGGCGCCGAACAGCGCCCCGGGGCCGGGCAGCACGAGCGGCATGCGCAGCCGCTCGATCCCGAACGGCGCGTTGCCGCCGAGCGAGATCACCGGGCTCGCGGTCGCGAGGGCCTCGCAGGCGCGTCCGCCCCAGCCCTCGCGGGTGGTGTTGCGGCCGCTCGCGGTCGCCCACAGCGTCTGCTGCTCAGCGTGCGAGAACAGGCCGTCGGGCAGCCAGGGCGAGCCGTCGGGCAGCGCGAGGTAGTCGGCCTTCGTCAGCGGCCGCACGAGCGGCCCGACGTTGAGCACCGGCGCCAGCTGCCCCCGCGTCCACGCCGGGCGCAGCGCCGCCAGCGCCGGGTGCAGGCCCCACGCGCTGCCGTTCAGCGCGACGAGCTGGTCGCGCGGCAGCGCCAGCGCGCCGCGCACGGCGGCGTAGCGGGCGTGGTCGGCGGCGCCGCGCGGCACCAGGCAGTTCGTGCCGTCGTTGCCCCCGTAGAGGAACACGCACACGAGCGCCTTGTAGTCGGCTGCCCGGGCGCTGCGGTCGGTCACCAGCGTCGAGAGGCCGAGCGCGGACACGCCGAGCGCGCCGGCGGCCAGCCGCAGCAGGCGGCGCCGCGGCATCTGGGCGCCCGGAGCCGGCGGACGGCGGAAGCGGAACGCGGTCATGGCGCCTCCCTCAGCGCTGGACGTGGAACTCGGGCGCGGCGAACACGAGGTAGGCCGCGGTGCGCACCCGCTGCTCGCGCCAGGCTTCGCCGCCGGTCTGCGGCGTCCACCAGCGGATCGCCGCCAGCATCGGGCCGCGCACCGCGAAGCGCGGCTCGCGCCCGGTGGCCAGCAGGAAGAGGTTGCGCAGCAGGGTCGGCGGGTCGTCGGCCAGCGGCAGGAACGGCCGCAGGTCCACCCGCGTGCCGACCGCCCCCGGCACAGACGGATCGGGGTCCATCCCGCCCCAGTCGATCAGGTGGGTCAGGAAGTTCAGGCGCGCCAGCGCCGTGCTCGCGTTGTGGATCCCGAACTGCGGGCCGACGAGGGCGGTGCCGGCCAGCGGATAGTCCGGGCGGTAGAAGTTGAACACCGACGGCGGCCGGAACACGTGCTGGCGCAGTTCCTGGCCCCACCACCAGCCGAGCGCCGCGCCGTCGGTGCGGCCGTTGAGCGCGCGCAGCACGGCGGTGAACATCAGCGCCGGCTCGCGCAGCTTGCCGTTGCGCGCCGCGTAGGCCGGGGGGATGCGCGCCTCGTCGTCGAGCAGCAGCGCGGCGACGGCGGCGGCGAGGCTGCCGCGCCGGCCGTCGCCGAAGACGAGGCCGTCGGCGCGGAACTCGCCGCGCTCGAACGCGGCCGCCACGCGCGCCACGTAGCCGGGCGTCGGGTTGCTCGCCACCAGGTGCTGGATCAGCTGGCGTGCGACGAACGGCGCAGTGTTCGGGTGCTGCATCAGGCTGTCGAGCACGCGCTCGAGCGCCTGCGGCGCACTCGCGCCTTCGGGCACCTGCACGCCGCCGAGCAGCGTGCGCGCGCCGGCGTTGCGCAGCGCCGGCGCGGGCACCATCTCGCCTTCGAGGTAGCGGCAGTTCGTTCCCTGGGGCCAGCAGCCCCAGTAGCTGCGTCCGCCGCGCGGGTACGTCCAGCCGGTGAGCGCGAACGCGTATTCGCGCACGAGGCGGTTGTCGTAGGTCGGCAGGCAGCGCCCCTGCACGAGCCGGCCGTCGGGCCTCAGGCGGCACGGGCCGACCGAGAACAGTTCGAGCAGCTCGCGCGCGTAGTTCTCGTTGGGCGCCAGCGGGTCGTTGTTCACGTGGTCGAGGAACTCGCCCATCATCGGGTTGAGCGTGACCGCGCGCAGCAGGTCGCGCCAGTTGCCGAAGGCGTGCGCGCGCAGCAGGTTGTGGTAGTGGCGCAGGCCGTAGGTGCCGCTGACCTCGACTTCGCTGACGACGACGATCTGCTGCAGCGCGAAGGCCACGCGCTGGCGCAGCTGGTCGGGGTTGGCCACCGCCTGGCGGTAGAAGTCCCACAGCAGCGGCTCGGCGCTGAACCAGTCGCGCCAGCAGTGCGGGCCGGCGTGCGCGGGCTGCTGGCAGAAGAACGTGTCGCTGCCGTGGCGGTCGATCAGGTCGCCGCGGCCGCTGGTGTAGCGCGAGACGTCCAGCGCCATCTGCGCCGCGATCCAGCGCGCGCTGCCGAGGTCGCGGATCTCCTGCACCAGCGCCTCGGTGGCGCCGAAGCTGGCCTGCTGCGCCAGCCGCACGGGCTCCTCGCGCGCGGCGTCGGTCATCGCCGCGAGCAGGCTGCCGTTGCCCGCGTCTGCCGGGCGCACGGCAGACGCGGCGGGCATCGCCGCCGTCGGGCCGGCCGCCTCGCCGACCGGAACTGCGGCGAGCGCGCGCTCGCGTCCACCGGCAGCGTCGTCGACGCTCGCCGCGTCGCCGCCGCCGCAACCGGCGATCAGCGCGATCGCGATCGTCCACGCCGCCGTGACCGCCTTGCGCAGGCGCGCCCGGGCGACCGCGCCGTCGTCTTTCAGCCCCGACATGCTGCCCTCCTCCGCCGGCCACGACTCCCGGCCGGCTCGGACTTTGTGGGCAACGGCGCGCGCCTGCTGTGACGGTTGGCAACCGCGCGTTTCGGCGGTGACCGTCGACGAAGGGCGGGTTGGTCGTTTGCCTGGCAGAGGCTTCGGGCCGGCGGATCGGGGCGGCGGCCGGCGGCCAGTCGCCGACGGTCACCGCGACTTCGATGGCGTGTCTGCGCACCGGCCCGATGCCGGCGCCGGACGACGGCTCATTCGGGAGTGCGCTCGAATGCGCGGCTGTGCAGACCGGCGTCGCGCCGGCCGATGCGCTCGGCGGTCTGCGCCTGGCACTCGGGCGCCGCGATCGCGCTCGGATCGTCGAGGGTGGCGCTCTGGACGTCGATCAGCCCTTCGACGACGACGTCGTTGGTGTGGAACAGGCCGGTGCCGCAATCGCCGCAGAAGTGGCGCCGGCCGTGCGCCGACGACGCGCGCACCTGCGGGGCGGCCCTGCGTGACCCGCACCTCGTCGAGGCCGAACAGCGCCCACGCCACCACGGGCGCGCCGGCGGCCAGGCAGCGCACCGCGCCGCAATGACATCCTCCGGTCGGCATGACGGTCGCCTCGCGAGCCCGACGACCCCGTGACGATCACCTGCGGCAGCGGACGGGCCGGCGCGGGCGACCGCCGGCACCGCGCCGCGTCAGCGCTTGCCGCCCCAGAACGGCGGCGCATCGGCCAGCCGCACGAGCGCGCGCTGGCAGCGCTCGAGGCACTGCGCGCGCCGCGCGGCGAGCCAGCCGAGCGCGAACCACGCGCGCGGGTCGGCGGCGACGCGCTCGCGGAACGCCGCCTCGGCGACCAGCACGTCGTTGTACTCGCCGAGCACCTCCTGCGCCGGGCGCAGCCGGCGCAGGTAGCGGCGCACGTCCTTCGGCGGGTACAGCGACGACACGAACTCGACGCTGTAGCGCAGCCGCTTGACGCGCTTGCGGATGCGGTGCTGCGCCACTTCGGGCAGCGCGGCGAAGGTGTCGCCGCCGACGATCGCCTGCCGGTGCGCGCGCCGCAGCTTGCGCCGCACCCAGCGGCGCAGCGCACCGTCGTCGGCCGCCGGCAGCGTCCACGGCGTGGCGAGCACGTCGCCCTCGGGCGGCTGCACGAACGCGATCAGCGCGAGCATCGTCGTCGTCCATGCGGGCTCGCGCAGCACCGCGCCCGGGTCTTCGGCCGCCGCCTCGGCGGGCCCGAGGTCCGCCAGCGGCGCGCCGGCCGCGCGCAGCGCCGGCAGCAGCGTGGCGGCAAGCGCGTCGACGTCGCGCGCCGCGCCGAGCCGGCCGAAGGCGGCGGCGAGCGCCGGCTCCCACGCCGGGTCGACGTCGGGCGAGGCGTCGCCGAACACGCGCAGCGCCGTGCGCAGCCGCCGCAGCCCCACGCGCAGCTGGTGCACGTGCTCGGGCTCGTGGCCGCCGGCGGCCACGGCGCTCGCGTTGGACAGCACCTGGTCGAGGCACGCGCGCACCATCGCGCGCAGCGCCGTGGCCGGCGCGTCGTGCGCCGACAGCAGCGGCGGCCGGGCGTGCACCGGCGGCGACGC
>CALIDR010000051.1 GCA_938022295.1 uncultured Burkholderiaceae bacterium | reverse complement strand
ACCACGCGGCGCTCGTCGTGCAGATCCTGTTCGCGACGCGCAAGCTCGGTCTGTCCGAGCAGGCGGTAGGCCTGAGCTACGCGGGGATGGGCGTCGGCACGATCCTCGCCAGCGCGTTCGGCAACCGCATCAGCCGTCGCGTCGGGCCGGGGCCGTCGCTCGTCTTCGGCTTCGCGACGTGCGGCGTCGGCTGGGCGCTCGTGAGCGTCGCGCCCGTCGGGCCGCTCGGTGTGGCCGCCTTCGCGGCGATGCTGGTGCTGTTCGGCTTCGGCGCGGTGCTGGTGTTCATCAACTTCCTGGCCCTGCGCCAGGCGGTGACGCCCGCGCCGCTGCTCGGCCGCATGACGAGCACGATGCGCTGGCTGACGCTGATCCTGGCCGGCCCGGGCGCGCTCGTCGGCGGCTGGCTCGGCGAGCACCTGGGGCTGCGTGCGGCGCTGGCGTTCGCCGGCGGCACGGCGCTGCTGCTCGCGGCCGTGGCCTGGCAGGTGCCGGTGCTGCGCGGCGTGCGCGTGCTGCCGCAGCCCGACGAGGGGCCGAGGGTCCGTGCCGGGCCGGCGCTGGCCGAAGGGCGTTGACGGGCGGTGCCGGAGCTCAGCCGAGCGCCGGCGCGAATCGGTCGACGGCATCGGTGATCAGCCCGTCGAGACCCAGGCCGAGCAGCCACTGCGCGCTCGCCGGATCGTTGACGGTGTAGGCGAGCGCCTTCAGCCCGGCGCCGTGAAGCCGCGCGACGACGGCGGCGTCGCACAGCGTGTACTGGAAGACGACGGCCACGCAGCCGAGCGCGCGCGCCTGTTCGAACCAGCCGTCGGCGAGGCGCTCGAGCAGCAGCGCGCGCGGCAGCGCGGGCACGGCGGCGCGCGCCGCCTCGAGCGCCTCGGGCTCGAACGAACTCAGCAGCGGCGGCACGGTCTCGCCGGCCCACAGGTGCGCCGCGTGGCGGGCGACGGCGTCGCCCGTCTCGGCGGCGCGGCCGGGCACGGGCTTGATCTCGAGGTTGATCGCGTAGCCGTTGGCGCGCACGAAGGCCGCCACCGCGTCGAGCGACGCCGGCGGCTCGCCCGCAAAGGTGCGGCCGTGCCAGCCGCCGGCGTCGAGCCGCGCGAGTTCGGCCCAGGTCAGCGCCGCCGCCGGGCCGCGCCGGTTCGTCGTGCGGTCGAGCGTCGCGTCGTGGAGCAGGAACGGCGCGCCGTCGGCGCTGAGCTTGACGTCGCACTCGAACGCCCGGTAGCCGCAGGCGGCGCCGACGCGGAACGCCGCCAGCGTGTTTTCCGGCGCCAGCTTGCCGGCGCCGCGGTGCGCGATCCAGCGCGGATAGGGCCAGCGGTCCATCACGCGATGCGCCGTCCGCCGTCGACGTCGAACCAGTGCAGCCGCTCGGCCGGCACGCGCAGGCGCAGCGTGTCGCCGGCCCGTGGCGCGGCCAGCGTGGCGTCGATGCGCAGCGTCAGCGCCGCCCCGGCGACGTCGCCGTGCACGAGGCGCTCGGCGCCCAGCATCTCGACCGTCTCCACCCGCAGCGGCCAGCCGCCCGCGGCGTCGAGCTCGAGGTGCTCGGGGCGCACGCCGAGCAGCAGCGCGCCGGCGCGCGGCGCCGCACACGGCAGCGGCACCGCGTGGCCGCCGACCGTGAAGCGGGTGCCGTCGGCGTGGCCCTCGAGCAGGTTCATCGGCGGGCTGCCGATGAAGCCGGCGACGAACGTGGTGGCGGGGCGCTGGTAGACCTCCTCGGGCGTGCCGATCTGCTCGATGCGCCCGGCGTTCATCACGATCATCCGCTGCGCGAGCGTCATCGCCTCGACCTGGTCGTGGGTCACGATCAGCGACGTGACGCCGAGCTCGCGGTGCAGCTTCTGGATCTCGAGCCGCGTCTGCGCGCGCAGCTTGGCGTCGAGGTTCGACAGCGGCTCGTCGAACAGGAAGACCTGCGGCTGGCGCACGATCGCGCGGCCCATCGCCACGCGCTGGCGCTGCCCGCCCGAGAGCTGGCGCGGCTTGCGCTGCAGCAGGCCGGTGAGCTCGAGCGTGGCGGCGGCCTTCTCGACGCGCGCCTTGACCTCGGCCTCGGGCACCTTGCGGATGCGCAGCCCGTAGGCCATGTTGTCGAACACGTTGAAGTGGGGGTACAGCGCGTAGTTCTGGAACACCATCGCGATGTCGCGCTCGGGCGGCTCGAGGTCGTTGACCACGCGCGGGCCGATCGCGATCTCGCCGCCGCTGATCGCCTCGAGCCCCGCGACCATGCGCAGCAGCGTGCTCTTGCCGCAGCCGCTCGGGCCGACGATGACGACGAACTCGCCGTCGGCGATCTCGGCGCTGACGCCGTGGATCACCGGGTTGGCGCCGGCGCCGCTGCCGTAGCGCTTGTGGACGTCGCGAAACGAGATCGAGGCCACGATGGGATGACGGATGACGAATGACGGATGAAAAATCGGGCGGGGGGCTCGGGCGGGCGTGGGGCGACGGGGTTCATCCGTCATTCGTCATTTTTCCGAATCGACGAGTCCCTTGACGAACCAGCGCCGCATCAGCACGACGACGAGCGCCGGCGGCAGCACGGCGAGCAGCGTCGTGGCCATCACCTGCGTCCAGTCGGTGGTCGCGTCGCCGGTGCCGATCATCTTCGTGATGCCGACGACGATCGTGTCGAGCCGGTTGTCGGTCGTGATCAGCAGCGGCCACAGGTACTGGTTCCAGCCGTAGATGAACAGGATCACCGACAGCGCGGCGATGTTGGTCGCCGACAGCGGCAGCACGACGTCCTTGAAGAAGCGCAGCGGGCCGGCGCCGTCGATGCGCGCCGCCTCGACGAGCTCGTCGGGAATCGTCAGGAAGAACTGGCGGAACAGCAGCGTGCCGGTGGCCGAGGCGATCAGCGGGATCGTCAGGCCCGCCATCGTGTTGATCATGCCGAGGTTGGTCACGACCTCGTAGGTCGGCAGGATGCGCACCTCCACCGGCAGCATCAGCGTCAGGAAGATCAGCCAGAACGCCGTCATGCGCCCCGGGAAGCGGAAGAACACGACGGCGTAGGCCGACAGGATCGAGACGACGATCTTGCCGCCGGTGATGATGAGTGCCATCAGCAGGCTGTTCCACATCATCTGCCACACCGGCGGCGACAGGAACGTGCCGCTCATGCCCTGCACGAGCACGTTGCGGTAGTTGTCGACGCCGTGCGGCCCGGGCACGATCGGCATCGGCGCCTGCGCGATGTCCATCGGCGTCAGCGTCGAGGCGACGAAGGCGACGTACAACGGAAACGCCGTGACGGCGATGCCGAGCCACAGGATGGCGTGCGGCAGCCACGCGCCGGCGGCGGGGCCGCGGGGCCGCTCCAGCCCGACGGCCACGGCGGCACCGGGACGGCGGTCGACGGCAGGCGTGGGGACGGCGCTCATCGCAAGGGGCCGGTCTCAGGCATAGTGGACGCGCCGCTCGACGTAGCGGAACTGGATCATCGTCAGCACGATCACGATGGCCATCAGCACGACGGACTGCGCGGCCGAGCCGCCGAGGTCGAGGTTGTGGATGCC
This sequence comes from uncultured Burkholderiaceae bacterium, assembly GCA_938022295.1. Classification (GTDB taxonomy): domain Bacteria; phylum Pseudomonadota; class Gammaproteobacteria; order Burkholderiales; family Burkholderiaceae_C; genus Calidifontimicrobium. The sequence goes on along the minus strand of CALIDR010000051.1, from coordinate 6,930 downwards.
GTCCTTGTACACCTTGTAGACGAGCGTCTCGGTGGCGGTGGCGGGCCCCCCCTGGGTCACCGCGCTGATGACGCCGAAGGTGTCGAAGAACGCGTAGACGAGGTTGACGACGAGCAGGAAGAACGTCGTCGGCGACAGCAGCGGGAACACGATCGTCCAGAAGCGGCGCAGCGGCCGCGCGCCGTCGATCGCCGCCGCTTCGAGCAGCGACTTCGGGATCGCCTGCAGCCCGGCGAGGAAGAACAGGAAGTTGTAGGCGATCTGCTTCCACGCCGACGCGAAGATCACGAGCCACATCGCGTCGCGGCCGTCGAGCGTCGGGTTCCAGTCGATGCCGGCGGCCTTCATCCACCACGCGACGACGCCGATCGACGGGTTGAACATGAACAGCCACAGCACGCCGGCCACCGCGGGCGCGATCGCGTAGGGGATCAGCATCGCCGTCGTGTACGCGGTGCTGCCGCGCACGACGCGGTCGGCCATCACCGCCAGCAGCAGCGCCGGCACCATCGCCAGCAGCGTCACCGCCGCGGCGAAGTACAGCGTGCGCCAGACGGCCTCGAGGTACGCCGGGTCGGCGAACAGCAGCTCGAAGTTCTCCAGCCCGACGAACGTCACCGACTTGCCGAACGGGTCCTGCATCTGCAGCGACATGAATAGCGCCTGCCCGCCCGGCCAGAAGAAGAACACGATCGTGATCACCAACTGCGGCAGCAGCAGCAGGTACGGCAGCCGGCGGTGCGGGAAGATGACGCGGCGGTCCATGCGCAGGGGCTCGAAACGCCGACGGCGGCCGGGCCGCGGCCGCCGTCGGTGGGCGAGCGTCGGGAATCGTCAGCCGGCGGTGCGCTCGAAGGCGCGCAGCAGCGCGTTGCCGCGGCGCTCGAAGTTGCGCATCGCGTCGGCGGCGCTCTGCCGGCCCTGCAGCGCGCGCTCGACCTCCTCGTGATACACGTCGCGGATCTCGGTCCAGCGCCCGAAGCGGTAGCCGTTGGTGTGGGCGCCCTTGTTGCCTTCGATCAGCGACAGGATCGGCACGTCGCGCCCCGGGTTCTTGGCGAAGAAGCCCTCGTCCTGCATCGCCTTGAACGCGCTGTTGGTCGCGGGCAGGAAGCCGGTCGTCTTCGCCCACTCGGTCATCACCTTGTCGCTCTTCATATAGTTCAGGAAGGCGGCGATGCCGCGGAACTCCTTGTCGCTGCGGTTCGGCGCGTTGAAAACCCACAGCGACGCACCGCCGATCGTCGTCGCGTACGGTGCGCCCTTCACGTCGGGCCAGTACGGCAGCTGCGCGGTGCCGAACTCGAACTTCGCGCCCTGCACGATCGCCCCCAGGCCGCCCGAGCTCTGGGTGAGCATCGCGCACTCGCCGGAGATGAACTTGGCCGCGGCGTCGTTGCTGCGCCCGCCGTAGTCGAAGCTCTTGTCCTTCTGCATGTCCACCAGCGTCTGCACCTGGCGGATCAGCAGCGGGTTGTTGGCCACCGTCAGCGCGGCGTCGAGGCCGCCGCGTCCGTTGTCCTTGGTGCCGAAGGCGATGTTGTGGCGCGATGCGAACTGCTCGAGCTGCACCCAGGCGAGCCAGGTCGTCGTGTAGCCGCACGGCGCGGCGTTGGTCGAGCGGATCTTCTTCGCGGCGTCGATCAGCTCGGGCCAGGTGCGCGGCGGCTTGTCGGCGTCGAGGCCGGCCTTGCGGAAGGCGTCCTTGTTGTAGAAGAGGACGGTCGTCGAGACGTTGAACGGCATCGACAGCAGGTCGCCGTTGGGCAGGCCGTAGTAGCCGCGCGCCGGCGCGATGAAATCGGCCGGGTTGAACTGCATGCCGGCGCGGCGGAACACCTCGGACACCGGCACGATCGCGCCCTTGGCTCCCATCATGTCGCCGGAGCCGGCGTCGAACATCTGCATGATGTGCGGCGGGTTGCCGGCGCGGTAGGCCGCCACCGCGGCGGCGCGCTGCTCGGGGTACTGGCCCTTGAACGAGACGACGACCTTGTACTCGTTCTGCGACCTGTTGAACTCGTCGCCGAACTTGGTCAGCAACTCGCCGTTGACGCCGGTCAGGCCCATCCAGAACTGGATCTCGGTCGGCTGCGCGACCGCCGGGACCGCGACCGCGGACGCGAGGGCTGCGGCAGCGAAGGCATGCTTCAGGTTCATCACGACTCCATGGGGTGGCGAAGGTAAACGCCGGAGTGTCGGCCGCGCGTGTGAAAGTTCCATTTCAATCGCCGGCGCTGGTGCTGGGCATCGGTGAAGACCCGCCCGGCAGCCCCGCCGCGGCGCGGGGCAGGGGGGCTGCGCTAGCATCCGAGGGTTTTCTCGGGTTCCGGCGCCGCGATGCCGGGGCCCGCACCCGATGAACGCACCCCTTCCCGCGACCACGCTGGCCGTGCCGGACGCCACGTCGGCGGCCCCCGCCGACGACGTCCCGGCGCGCCTGCGCGAGATTCCGTACAACTACACGTCGTTCTCGGACCGCGAGATCGTCATCCGCCTGCTCGGCCTGCGCGCGTGGGAGGTGCTCGACCGCCTGCGCACGCAGCGGCAGACCGGACGCTCCGCGCGCATGCTGTACGAAGTGCTGGGCGACATGTGGGTCGTGCAGCGCAACCCGTACCTGCAGCACGACCTGCTCGACAACCCGAAGCGCCGCGCGCTGCTGATCGAGGCGCTCGAGCACCGGCTGCGCGAGATCGACAGGCGTCGCGACGCCGCCACCGACCCGGCGCGCGACGCGCTGGTCGGCGAGCTGCTCGCCGCCGCGCGCGCAGCGGTGCGCGAATTCGCGGCGTCGTTCGAGGCGGTGGATGCGCTGCGCCGGCGCACCAGGCGCGTGCTCGGCCGCCACACGGCGAAGGACAACATCAAGTTCGACGGCCTGTCGCGCGTGTCGCACGTCACCGATGCGACCGACTGGCGCGTCGAGTACCCGTTCGTCGTGCTCACCCCCGACAGCGAGGCCGAGATGGCCGGGCTCGTGGCCGGCTGCGTCGAGCTGGGCCTGACGATCATCCCGCGCGGCGGCGGCACCGGCTACACCGGCGGCGCGGTGCCGCTGACGTGGAAGAGCGCGGTGATCAACACCGAGAAGCTCGAGAAGATGAGCGAGGTCGAGATGGTCGCGCTGCCCGGCGTCGACCACCCGGTGCCCACGGTGTGGAGCGAGGCCGGCGTCGTCACGCAGCGCGTGGCCGACGCGGCCGAGCGCGCCGGCTACGTGTTCGCGGTGGACCCGACCTCGGCCGACGCGAGCTGCATCGGCGGCAACATCGCGATGAACGCCGGCGGCAAGAAGGCGGTGCTGTGGGGCACGGCGCTGGACAACCTCGCGAGCTGGAAGATGGTCACGCCCGAGGCGACCTGGCTCGAGGTCGTGCGGCTGAACCACAACCTGGGCAAGATCCACGACGTCGACGTCGCGAGCTTCGAACTGCGCCACTTCGACGCCAGCGGCAGGAAGCTCGTGCGCACCGAGCGGCTCGACATCCCCGGGCGCGTGTTCCGCAAGGAAGGGCTCGGCAAGGACGTCACCGACAAGTTCCTCGCCGGGCTGCCGGGGGTGCAGAAGGAGGGCTGCGACGGCCTGATCACGAGCGCACGCTGGGTCGTGCACCGCATGCCGGCGCACGTGCGCACCGTGTGCCTGGAGTTCTTCGGCAACGCGAAGGATGCGGTGCCGGCGATCGTCGAGATCAAGAACCTGATGTTCGCCCTGGCCAAGGCGCCCGGCGGCGAGAACGACGACGGACGGGGCCCCTCCCCCGTCCAGCTGGCTGGCCTCGAGCACCTGGACGACCGCTATCTCAAGGCGGTCGGCTACGCGACGAAGAGCAAGCGCGGCGGGCTGCCGAAGATGGTGCTCGTCGGCGACATCGTCGGCGACGACGAGGCAGCGGTCGCCCGCGCGGCGAGCGAAGTCGTGCGCATCGCCAACGGCCGCGCCGGCGAGGGTTTCGTCGCGGTGAGCGCCGACGCGCGCAAGAAGTTCTGGCTCGACCGCAAGCGCACCGCGGCGATCGCCCGCCACACCAACGCGTTCAAGATCAACGAGGACGTGGTGATCCCGCTCGAGCGCATGGGCGAGTACACCAACGGCATCGAGCGCATCAACGTCGAGCTGAGCCTGCGCAACAAGCTGCAGCTCGTCGACCGTCTGGAGGCCTTCTTCGCCCGCGGCTCGCTGCCGCTGGGCCGCAGCGACGACGCCGGCGAGATCCCGAGCGCCGAGCTGCTCGAGGACCGCGTGCAGCAGGCGCTGCAGCTGCTGCGCGAGGTCAAGGCGCTGTGGCAGCAGTGGCTCGACGGGCTGGACGTGCCGCAGCCGGGCGGCCGCACCTTCTTCGAGGAGCTGCAGGACGGCACGCTGCGCGCCTCCTGGAAGGCGCAGGTCCGCAGCGCGCTGCGCGAGATCTTCGCCGGCGCCGCGTTCAAGCCGGTGCTCGACGAGTGCGCGCGCATCCACCAGGAGGTGCTGCGCGGCCGGGTGTGGGTGGCGCTGCACATGCACGCCGGCGACGGCAACGTGCACACCAACATCCCGGTCAACAGCGACAACTACGAGATGCTGCAGACCGCGCACGAGGCGGTCGCGCGCATCATGGCGCTGGCGCGCCGGCTCGACGGCGTGATCTCCGGCGAGCACGGCATCGGCATCACCAAGCTCGAGTTCCTCGCCGACGACGAGATCGCGGCGTTCGCCGACTACAAGCGGCGCGTCGACCCCGAGGGCCGCTTCAACAAGGGCAAGCTGCTGCGCGACGTCTCGGCGCTCGGCGACGACGTGCGCGCGGCCGACCTGCGCCACGCCTACACGCCGAGCTTCGGGCTGATGGGCCACGAGTCGCTGATCATGCAGCAAAGCGACATCGGCGCGATCAGCGACAGCATCAAGGACTGCCTGCGCTGCGGCAAGTGCAAGCCGGTGTGCGCCACCCACGTGCCGCGCGCCAACCTGCTGTACAGCCCGCGCAACAAGATCCTCGCCACCTCGCTGCTCGTCGAGGCGTTCCTGTACGAGGAACAGACGCGACGCGGCATCAGCATCAAGCACTGGGAGGAATTCGAGGACGTCGCCGACCACTGCACGGTGTGCCACAAGTGCCTGAACCCGTGCCCGGTCAACATCGACTTCGGCGACGTGTCGATGAACATGCGCAACCTGCTGCGCAAGATGGGGCGCAGGAGCTTCCGCCCCGGCAACGCGGCGGCGATGGCGTTCCTCAACGCGACGAACCCGCAGACGATCAAGCTGATGCGCAGCGCGATGGTCGACGTCGGCTTCAAGGCCCAGCGCCTGGCCCACGACGTGCTGAAGAAGGTCGCGCGCGCGCAGACCGCCGCCCCGCCGGCCACCGTCGGCAAGGCGCCGGTCAAGGAGCAGGTGATCCACTTCGTCAACAAGAAGATGCCCGGCGGCCTGCCGAAGAAGACGGCGCGCGCGCTGCTCGACATCGAGGACAAGCACTACGTGCCGATCATCCGCGACCCGGCACGCACCAGCGTCGACACCGAAGCCGTCTTCTACTTCCCCGGCTGCGGCTCGGAGCGGCTGTTCAGCCAGGTGGGGCTGGCGACGCAGGCGATGCTGTGGCACGCCGGCGTGCAGACGGTGCTGCCGCCCGGGTATCTGTGCTGCGGCTACCCGCAGCGCGGCAGCGGCCAGTTCGACAAGGCCGACAAGATCATCACCGACAACCGCGTGCTGTTCCACCGCGTGGCCAACACGCTGAACTACCTCGACATCAAGACCGTGGTGGTCAGCTGCGGGACGTGCTACGACCAGCTGCAAGGCTACAAGTTCGAGGACATCTTCCCCGGCTGCCGCATCGTCGACATCCACGAGTACCTGCTCGAGAAGGGCATCGTGCTGCCGGGCAAGGGTGCCTACCTCTACCACGACCCCTGCCACAGCCCGATGAAGCTGCAGGATCCGATGAAGACCGTGAAGGCGCTCGTCGGCGACCAGGTGCTCGAGAGCAAGCGCTGCTGCGGCGAGAGCGGCACGCTCGGCGTCACGCGGCCCGACATCAGCACGCAGGTGCGCTTCCGCAAGGAAGAGGAGCTGCGCAAGAACGAAGCGGCGCTGCGCGCGCAGGGCGTGCAGGGCAACGTGAAGATCCTCACGTCGTGCCCGAGCTGCCTGCAGGGCCTCGGCCGCTACCAGGACGACCTGGGCAGCGGCCTGCTCGAGGCCGACTACATCGTCGTCGAGATGGCGCGCCACATTCTCGGCGAGGACTGGCTGCCCGAATACGTCGCGCGCGCCAACGCGGGCGGCATCGAGCGCGTGCTGGTGTGATGACGGTCGCCCATCGCGTGCCGGGGTGCGAGCTGTGCGAGCACGACGGCGGGCGGCTGATCCACCACGACACCGACTGGCGCGTCGTGGGCGTCGACGACGCCGAGTTCCCGGCCTACTACCGGGTGATCTGCAACCGCCACGTGAGCGAGTTCAGCGACCTCGACCCCGCCGAACGCGAGCGCTGCATGGTGCTCGTCGACACCGTCGAGCGCGTGATGCGCGAACTGCTGCATCCCGTCAAGGTCAACCTCGCCTCGCTCGGCAACCTGACGCCGCACCTGCACTGGCACGTCGTCGCGCGCTTCGCGTGGGACAGCCGCTTCCCGCAGCCGATCTGGGGGGCGGTGCAGCGCGCCGCGGACCCAGCGGCGCTGGGCGCCGTCGCCGCGGCGCTGCCCGACGTCGACAGGCGCCTCGCCGAGCGGCTGCACTACGCCTGAAGGCGATGCACCGCTTCGGGGGCCGTCCGCCGGTCCGCCGAAACATTTGGTCACCATTGGGTGAGGTTCTGCATCAATCCGGTGCCCTCAGGCGGCCCGCGGGCTCTGTGAAGTCTGCACGGCGCTTGCTAGAGTCCGTGCACGGGCGGCGACAGTGGAAAACCCCGTGTTCGAGGGGTACCGCAC
>CALIDR010000050.1 GCA_938022295.1 uncultured Burkholderiaceae bacterium | reverse complement strand
CTGCAGCGCTGGCCGCACGAGTTCAGCGGCGGCCAGCGCCAGCGCATCGCGATCGCGCGCGCGCTGGCGGTGCAGCCCAAGCTGATCGTCTGCGACGAGCCCACGTCGGCCCTGGACGTCAGCGTGCAGGCGCAGATCCTGAACCTGCTGCGCGACCTGCAGCGCGAACTGGGCCTGAGCTATCTGTTCATCACCCACAACATCGGCGTCGTCGAGTACGTCGCCGACGAGGTCGCGGTGATGAGCGACGGGCGCATCGTCGAGCACGGCGACTGCGCGCGCGTGCTGCAGCGGCCGGCCCACGACTACACCCGGACGCTGCTGGCGGCAGTGCCGCGGCTCGAATTTGCAGCACCCTGAGCGTCGGGCCCGCTGCGGCAGTCACCGCTAGCAGCGACGCGTTTCGGATCCCGTACGCGGCGGCCGTGCGCATCCGGCGTCATGTGCGCCGACGAGCTCGCAAGCAGCCGCGCTTGCGGCCGCCCAGGGGGCTCGCCGAGCGTGCGGCGGATGACGTATCCGTGCGTGAAGCGGGTGGCGACCGCGCGCCAGCGCGGCCACTCGTGGGCTTGGGCACGGCTTACGGCGTCCGTCTGTCGCATGAAACCAACGATACGAGGCATGGGGTGCATCCGGGATAACCCTAAGACGACTCGACGGTATGCGCCGCCTTTGGCATGGCACCGGCGTGCAAACCCGCGCCGTTGTTGGCTCGACCGTCGCAGCCGCGCTCGCGGCTGCGGGCGCGGGCGGCGTCGATGGGCGCCGAACCGCCAGTCGGCGCTTTCCCTGAGTCTTCGGCTCGGGTATGTTCTTTGAAAATCTAGTGACACGAGGTGAGGGGATGTGCGCCCGAAGGCCAACGCCCCGCCGGTGGAGTTCCTGGATCAACTTCCGACGAGGGGTACGCGAGATGACATTCAAGAGGACGCGCATTTGCAGGGCCGCACTGGCCGCGATCGGCGGTGCGGTGGCGCTGACGGCGCTGCCGTCCGGGCTCTACGCCCAGGAGCGCATCGAGATCACGGGCTCGCGGATCAAGCGGGTCGACGCCGAGGGCGCGCTGCCCGTCGACACCCTGACGCGCGAGGAAATCGCCCGCGCCGGTTACCAGTCGACCGCCGAGCTGCTGAACTCGCTGGCTGCGACGTCGATGATCGGCGGCACGCAGATTTCCGAGGGCGCCGGCGTCTCGATCTATGGCGTGTCGTCCATCTCGTTGCGCGGTCTGGGTGAGGATCGCACGCTGGTGCTTGTCAACGGGCGGCGGCTGGCGGCTCAGGCAGGCGCGGGCGGGACGACGATCAACGTCAACACGATCCCGCTGGCGGCGATCGAGCGGGTCGAGATCCTGAAGGACGGCGCGTCGAGCGTCTACGGTTCGGACGCCGTGGCGGGCGTCGTCAACTTCATCCTGCGCAAGGACTACACGGGTGCCGAAATCGGTGTCACCGCCGGGCGGCCGACCCGCAGCGGCGGCGGCGGCAACGGCCGCGTCTCGCTGGTGGGCGGGTTTGGCGACGTGGCGACCGACCGCTTCAACATCACCGCGTCGGCGAGTTTCGAGCGCGACAAGGCCTTGTTCGGTCGCGACCGCGATTTCGCCAGGAACTCGACCGTGCTGCCGTTCTTTGTCGGCGGTGCGACCGGCTCCGGCAACATCGAGGGCGGGTACACCCCGGGCGACGGCACCCCCTGGACGTCGGCTCAGGAGGCGGCCCGGCGGCTGCCCGGCTTCGGCAATTCTCCGGGCACGGGGTACGGGAATCCGCTCGCCGCGCAGGACCGCTGCGAAGACATCAAGATGCGGCTCAACCCGACGCCGACGACGAAGGGCATGCCGTTCTGCTACTACGACACCGCGAGCGACGTCGGTCTGCTGCCCGACCGCGAGCTGACCAACTTCTCGGCCAACTTCGTGTTCCAGCTCGCCAAGGACCACGAGCTGTTTGCCGACGCGCTGTACGGGCGAAGCAAGGTCACGCACGAATACCAGCCCAGCCCGCTGCGGCGCTCCTTCAACCTCACCAATCTTCGGTTCGCGCAGCTCGGCATCGACCCGGCGCTGCTGGTCCGGCCGAACAACCCGCATTACTCGATCGCGGCCGACTACCTCGCGGCCAACGGGTTCGGCGATCTCGTCGGCCAGACGCTGGCGTTCACCTCGCGCGTGTTCGACTTCGGCGGCCGCACCAACGAAGACACCTCGACGCAGACGCGTTTCGTGCTCGGGGCGCGCGGCATGGTCGGGGCCGGCATCGACTACGAGGCCGCGTTCGCGCGCAACGAGAGCAAGCTCAGAGGCCGCGCGATCAACGGGTACTTCAACACCACCAGGTTCGTCGAAGTCGTGAACCGTCCCGACAGCGACTACAACCCGTGGTCGCTGCAGCAGTCCGAGACGTTCCGCCAGCGGCTGGCCGAGGCGGATGCGAAATACGTCGGACCGACCCTGAACGCCAAGAGCACGTCCGACCAGGTCGACGGCCTGCTGCGCGGTGATGTGTTCGCGATGGGCGGTGGTGCGGCGCAGTATGCGGCCGGCGCCCAGTACCGTCGGGAGAAGTACAAGAACGACCCGAGCGACGCCCTCTTCAGCGGCGAGATTTCGGGGCTCGGTGGCGCGGTGCCGCCGGTCGACGAGAGCCGCAACGCGACCGCGTTCTTCGGCGAACTCAATCTGCCGATCGCCAAGGGGATCGAGGCCACGGTCGGTGCACGTCACGACCGCTACAGCGACGCCGGCAACGCGAACACCTACAAGGCAAGCGCCGGCTGGCGCCCGTTTGCGGGTCTGCTGCTGCGCGCCAATGTCGGCACCGGATTCCGGGCGCCGTCGATGGAGGAACTGTACGAGCCGCAGACGCTCGGCACGTCCGAGATCTTCAACGACCCGGTCACCGGGCAAAATGCCATCCAGGTCAATGCGCTGAGCGGCGGCAATCCCGAACTCAAGCCCGAAAAGTCGCGCCAGAGCTCGATCGGCGCCGTCTGGCAGGCTACCGACGCCTTCAGCGTCGGTGTCGACTTCTGGCGCGTCAGGATCAGTGATGCGATCGCGCAACCCTCGGCGCAGCTCGTCGCATCGCGTGCCGCGCAGGGCGATCCGGCGTACGTCGACAAGATCGTGCGCGACGCCAACGGCGACATCGAGACGATCGAACTCGTGCTCGACAACACGGGCCAACTGCGGGTCTCGGGCATCGACCTGACGCTCGCGTTCAACCAGCGCGTCGGTGACGGCCGTCTCGACGTGTCGCTGAACGGCACCTACATGTCGCGCTTCGACGAGACGACGCCGAGCGGCGAAATCTCGAAGAAGGTCGGCACGACGGTCGACCTCGACGGCGATCCGGTGATCGGTGCCGAGGATGGCGGCGTCGTGCTGAAGTGGAAGCACGTGCTGTCGGGCACCTACAGTCTGGGACCGTGGGCGTTCACTGCAGCGCAGAACTTCTACAAGGGCTACGAGATGGGCAACGACCTCAACGGCGTGCGCCGTTTCGTGCCCAGCCGCGCGACGTACGACATGAACCTGACGTACAGCGGCATCAAGAACGCGGTGCTGGCCGTCGGCGTGAAGAACGTGTTCGACAGCGATCCGCCGATCTACATCCCGGTCAACAACCAGTTCCAGTCGGGATACGACGCGTCGCTCGAGGATCCGCGCCGCCGCTTCATCTACGTGACGGCCAACTACAAGTTCTGGTAAGCGCCCGCCGCTCGATCCAGGCAGAAGCCGCCGGCCATGCGCCGGCGGCCTTTACTTTGTCGGTCCGCGTGGATCGCGTCGACCAGCAGCCCAAGCATCCGCGACGCAGCCGGCCGCACCCGCCCGACGAAGGCGGCACGCGCCGACTGACGACGACGGTCTACTTCGGCGCCAGCCGGATCGCCCCGTCGAGGCGGATCACCTCGCCATTCAGCATGTCGTTCTCGACGATGTGCCTGACCAGGCGCGCATAGTCCTCGGGGGTGCCGAGGCGGCTCGGGAACGGGACGCTGGCGGCGAGCGCGTCCTGCACCTCCTTGGGCATGCCGAACAGCATCGGCGTGCCGAAGATGCCCGGGGCGATCGTCATGTTGCGGATGCCGTTGCGCGCCAGGTCGCGCGCGATCGGCAGCGTCATGCCCACCACGCCGCCCTTGCTCGCGCTGTAGGCTGCCTGGCCGATCTGGCCGTCGTAGGCGGCCACGCTCGCGGTGCTGATCAGCACGCCGCGCTCGCCGGTGGGCTCGGGGTCGTTCTTCGCCATCGCCTCGGCCGCGAGGCGGATCATGTTGAAGCTGCCGACCAGGTTGACCATGATCGTCTTCGTGAACAGCGTCAGCGGGTGCGCGCCGTCCTTGCCCACGGTGCGCGCCGCGGGCGCGATGCCGGCGCAGTTGACGAGGCCCATCAGCTTGCCCATCGACACCGCCCGCGCGACCGCGGCCTGCCCGTCGGCCTCCTGGCTGACGTCGCAGTGCACGAACGCGCCGCCGATCTCGGCCGCCAGGGCCTTGCCCTTGTCGTCCTGCAGGTCGGCGACGACGACCTTGCCGCCCTCGCGCGCGAGCATGCGCGCCGTGCCTTCGCCCAGGCCCGAGGCGCCGCCGGTGACGATAAAGACCTTGCCTGCGATGTCCATGTTTGTGCACTCCTTGCGTTCGTGATCCTGGACTGCCGCCGTTACTCGACGGCTCCGAAGGGACTAACATTACCTTGCGATGGAGACCTTCGATGAGCGAATCCGTTGACAGCCTGGTTCTCGAATATCTGCGGCATATCCGGGGCCGCGTCGATCAGATCGCGGAGGACATGTTCGACGTGAAGCATCGACTCTCCAGCCTCGAGACTGCGATGGTGCTCGTAAAGCGTGAGGTCGCGTCGGGTGACGAAACCGACGCTCGTCAGCAAGTTTCGCTGGACCGCCTCGTCGAACGCATCGCGCGGATCGAGCGACGCCTGGATCTCATCGGCTCGTGATCTGCGAGTCGGGCACGATCACGGCGAGCCCAACGCCTGCAGCGCCCGCTGCGTGATCTCGTCGACGCTGCCGGTGCCGTCGATGCGGCGGTAGCGGGGCGCCTGCGGGTCGCCGCTGGCGGCCCACTGCATGTAGTAGTCCACCAGCGGGCGGGTCTGCGCGTGGTAGACCTCCAGCCGCTTGCGCACCGTCTCTTCCTTGTCGTCGTCGCGCTGGATCAGGTCTTCGCCGGTCTCGTCGTCCTTGCCGGCGACCTTCGGCGGGTTGAACTTGACGTGGTAGGTGCGCCCCGAAGCCGGGTGCACCCGCCGCCCGCTCATGCGCTCGATGATCGCGGCGTCGGGCACGTCGATCTCGAGCACGGCGTCGAGCTTGACGCCGGCGGCCTTCATCGCCTCGGCCTGCGGGATCGTGCGTGGGAAGCCGTCGAACAGGAAGCCCCCGGCGCAATCGGGCTGCGCGATGCGCTCCTTCACCAGACCGATGATGATGTCGTCGCTGACGAGCTGCCCGGCGTCCATCACCTGCTTGGCCGCCAGGCCGAGCGGCGTGCCCGCCTTCACCGCCGCGCGCAGCATGTCGCCGGTGGAAATCTGCGGGATTCCGTAGTGGCGGCAGATGAACGCGGCCTGGGTGCCCTTGCCGGCGCCCGGCGGTCCGAGCAGGATCAGTCTCATCGGTGTCCTCGTGGGTGGTGTTTGTCGTCTTGCCCGCACGGCGCGGGCCGCACCCGCGCGCATCCGCACGGGCGTTGTCTCGCAGACCTCGAATCGAGAATAGCACGCGCGTTCCTGCGCGAGGCTGACGCCTGGCGGCGACACGTGCCGGCGCGGCTATGGCTGCCAGAGGGCGCGCACGCGTGCGAGATCCGCAGGCGTGTCGACGCCGTGCCCCAGCGCCTGCGCGGCCACGTGCACCGCGATGCGCTCGCCGTGCCACAGCACGCGCAGCTGCTCGAGCGCCTCGAGCCGCTCGGCCGGCGCCGGCGCCAGCAGCGGGAAGCGGCGCAGGAACGCGGCGCGGTACGCGTACAGCCCCACGTGGCGCAGTGGCGGCGGCGCGGGCAGGGTGGTGACGCCGCGCTCGTTGCCGTCGCGCCACCACGGGATCGGCGCGCGGCTGAAGTACAGCGCGCGCCCGGCGGCGTCGGTGACGACCTTGACGACGTGGGGGTTCACGAAGTCGGCGACGTCGTCGATCGCGTGCGCCGCGGTGGCCATCGCGCAGTCCGGGCGCGCGGCGAGCAGCGTGGCGCAGGCGTCGATCAGCGCCGGGTCGATCAGCGGCTCGTCGCCCTGCACGTTGACGACGATCGCCTCGCCGTCGAGGCCGAGCGCGGCGCACGCTTCGGCGAGGCGGTCGCTGCCGCTCGCGTGGTCGGCGCGCGTGGCGACCGCGCGCACGCCGTGCTCGGCGCAGGCCCGCACGATGCGCGCGTCGTCGGCAGCGACGACGACCGCCGCGGCGGCCGAGCGCGCGGCGCGCTGCGCCACGCGCACCACCATCGGCGCGCCGCCGATGTCGGCGAGCGGCTTCTCGGGCAGGCGGGTCGACTGCAGGCGCGCCGGGATCAGGACCGTGAAGCTCACGGCGTCGGCAGCTCGCCGGCCGTGGCGCCGTCGAGCGGCCTCGCCTCGTGCTCGAGCATCACCGGGATGCCGTCGACGATCGGGTACGCGAGGCGGTCGGCGTGGCACACGAGCTCGACCGGGCGCGAGCGCTCGTCGCGCGCGAGTTCGAGCGGCCCCTTGCACACGGGGCAGACGAGCAGTTCGATCAGGCGGGGGTCGAGCGTCATCGGGGCAGCGCGGCGCGCAGCGCGGTTTCGGTCGCGGCGTCGAACGCGCAGTCTAGCGTCACGACCCACACGCGCGTCGCACCGGTGCGTGCGGGGGCGATCTTCACCGCGTCCTTCTCGGTCAGCACGACGTCGGCGGCATCTACGGGCCAGGGCAGCGTCGCGAACGGGTCGTGGTCGGGGCGCGGCACGCGCGCGATCGCGAGGCCCTCGGCCTCGAGCATCGCGAAGAAGCGCTCGGGCGCCGCGATGCCGGCCACCGCCGTCAGCGGCCGCCCGCGCAGCGCGGCGAGCGCCTCGCGGCTCGGCGGCGCGCCGCGGTGCCAGTGGGCCAGCGTCGCCGCGCCCGCCAGGCGCCGCTGCAGCAGCGCGCCGGGCAGCGGCGTCGTCGCGCGCGGCGCGTTGTACAGCACGAGCGTGGCCGGCGGCA
>CALIDR010000049.1 GCA_938022295.1 uncultured Burkholderiaceae bacterium | reverse complement strand
GCCGCGCCGCCCGCCACCCCGGGCGCCGCCGGCGCGAACCCGATGGCAACGCTGGCGCTGCGCGGCGACGCGCTCGCGCCTGCCGAGCCGCGGCCCGCGGCCGACGGCGGCGCCGCACCGGCCGAGGCGCACCTGCCGCACGGCCCCGACACGCCCGCGTTCGCGCCGGCGCTGGGCAGCCAGCTGCGGCTCTGGGTGCGCCAGGGCGTGCAGCAGGCGCTGCTGCAGCTGAGCCCCGCCGAGCTCGGGCCGGTGGCGGTGCAGATCGCGCTCGACGGGCAGCGCGCGCAGGTCGAGTTCGTCGCCGCCCACGCGCACACGCGCGCCGCACTCGAGGCCAGCCTGCCCACGCTCGCCGCCGCGCTGCGCGACAGCGGCCTGACGCTGGCCGGCGGCGGCGTGTTCGACCAGCCGCGCGGCGACCGCGGCGAGCCGAAGCCGGCGGCGTCGCCGTCGCGCCCGGCGGCCACCGCGGCCGACGCCGAGGCCGCGCCTGGCGTGATGGTGGCGCGGCGCGGCGTCGTCGACCTCGTCGCCTGACGCGCTGCCCCGCGCCGCCTCTGGACGGCGGATTTGGCGCCGCTATTCGCGGCATCGGCGCCGGGCGCGCTTCGAATAATGGTGTGCAACGCCCGGCCACCGCGACGGCCGGCCGCCGACCGCAGGAGCTTCGATGTCCACCGCCGCTGCCGCCGCCAACGCCGCCCCGCCGAAGAAGGGCAAGAAGACGCTGATCGTCGTCCTCGCCGCGGTCGTCGTGCTGCTGGCCGCCGCCGGCGGCGGCGTGGTGTGGTGGATGGGCCAGAAGGCCGCCGCGCTCGACGAGGACGACGAGGCGGCCGCGCCGGTGCACACGGTGGCCGCGCCGAAGGTGGCGCCGACCTTCGTGCCGCTGGAGCTCTTCACCGTCAACCTCGCCGACCGCGACGTCGACCGCTACGCCCAGATCGGCATCACGCTCGAAGTCACCGACGGCAAGGTCGCCGACCAGATCAAGACCTTCATGCCGGTGATCCGCAACAACATCCTGATGGTGCTGGCGCACAAGACGTCCGACGAACTGCTGCAGCGCGAGGGCAAGGAGAGGCTGGCCGCCGAGATCCGGCGCGAGACGCTGCTGCCGCTGGGCATCGAGATCGACCTCGACGAGGCCGAGGACGACGACGCGCGGCCGCGCAGCCGCAAGCGTCGCGCGCCGCGCGTGCTGCCGGTGACGCAGGTGCACTTCTCGAGCTTCATCATCCAGTGAGCCTGGCGGCGCCGACGCGATGAGCCAGCAGATCCTTTCCCAGGACGAAGTCGACGCGCTGCTGCAGGGCATCGGCGACGACGAGGTCGAGCCGCAGCCCGACGCCGGCGGCAAGCCCGAGGTGCGCGAGTACGACCTGGCGAGCCAGGAGCGCATCGTGCGTGGGCGCATGCCCACGATGGAGATCATCAACGAGCGCTTCGCACGCAACATCCGCGTCGGCCTGTTCAACTTCATCCGCAAGAACCCCGAGATTTCGATCGGCAGCATCAAGGTGCAGAAGTACAGCGCCTTCCTGCGCGAGATCGTCGTGCCGACCAACTTCAACATCGTCGGCCTGAAGCCGCTGCGCGGCACCGGGCTGCTGGTGTGCGACCCCAACCTGGTGTTCGCCGTCATCGACGCGCTGTTCGGCGGCGTGGGCAAGTTCCACACCCGCATCGAGGGGCGCGACTTCAGCCCCACCGAGCAGCGCGTGATCCGCCGCCTGGTCGACGTCTTGCTCGCCGACTACCGAAAGGCCTGGGAAGGCATCTACCCGCTCGAGATGGAATACCAGCGCTCCGAGATGCAGCCGCAGTTCGCCAACATCGCCACCCCCAACGAGGCGGTGCTGGCGACGTCGTTCACGTTCGAGATCGGCGAGAACAGCGGCAGCGCGCACTTCTGCATCCCCTACACGTCGCTGGAGCCGATCCGCGACGTGCTGTACGCGCAGAGCCAGGGCGACGGCGGCGACACCGACCGCCGCTGGGTCAACCTGCTGAAGACGCAGATCCAGGCCGCCGAGGTCGAGCTCGTCGCCGAGCTGGCGCGCACGCCGGCCACTGTCGAGCAGCTGCTCGCGCTGCAGCCGGGCGACTTCATCGAACTCGACCTGCAGCCGCAGATCGAGGCGAAGGTCGACGGCGTGCCGGTGCTGGCCTGCCACTACGGCACGAGCAACGGCCGCTACGCGCTCAAGGTCGACCACCTGATCTCCAGCTCGCAGCAGGGCTGGCTCGGAGGCTCGAATGCCCGCTGAATCCCACGCCGCCCCGGGTGCCGACGACGGCGCCGAGTGGGGCGCCACGGCCGCCCCCGGCCGCCGCGAGACCGCCTCGGAACTGGCCGCCGGCGACGCGATGGCGCCGGCCACGTTCGCGAACCTGCAGGCCGGCGCCGCGCCGGCCGCGGCCGGCCACGACCTGAACATGATCCTCGACATCCCCGTGCAGCTCACGGTGGAGCTCGGGCGCACGAAGATCGCGATCAAGCAGATCCTGCAGCTCGCGCAGGGCTCGGTCGTCGAACTCGACACGCTGGCTGGCGAGCCGATGGACGTGCTCGTCAACGGCTTCCTGATCGCGCAGGGCGAAGTCGTCGTCGTCAACGACAAGTTCGGCATCCGCCTGACCGACATCGTGACGCCGAGCGAGCGCATGCGCCGGCTCAGCCGCGGCTGAGGACGCGTCGTGGACGGCGCCCCCTCGGCCCTCGCGGCGCTGCTGTGGTTCGGCGTCGTCGTCGCCGCGATCCCGCTCGCGCTGTGGCTGCTCAGGCGCACGCCGGTGGGCGCCGCCGGCACGGCCGCGGGCGCGATGCGCACCGTCGCGACGCTGGCGGTGGGTCCCGGGCAGCGGCTGCTGACGGTCGAGGTCGGCCACGGCGAGCAGCGCCGCTGGCTCGTGCTCGGCGTGACGGCGCAGCAGATCACGGCGCTGCACGAGATGGCGCCCGCCGGCGAACCCGCGGCCGCCACCGCGGACGCGGCCATGCCCTTCGTGCACTGGCTCGCGCAGGCCCGCCCGCGGGCGAAGGCCGACCGTGCGGCCTGAACGCGTCGCGAGCGGCCGCCTCGCACGCGCGGCCACGGCAGCGGCGCTCGCCACGGTGCCGGCGCTCGCGGCGGCACAGGCGGGCGGCAACGCGCTGCCGCTGATGGTCGCCCAGGGCGCCGGCGGCACGAGCTACTCGGTGCCGGTGCAGACGCTGCTGTTCTTCACCGCGCTGAGCTTCCTGCCCGCGGTGCTGCTGCTGATGACGGCGTTCACGCGCAT
The DNA here is from genome assembly GCA_938022295.1 of uncultured Burkholderiaceae bacterium. GTDB lineage: Bacteria > Pseudomonadota > Gammaproteobacteria > Burkholderiales > Burkholderiaceae_C > Calidifontimicrobium. The sequence goes on along the minus strand of CALIDR010000049.1, from coordinate 12,762 downwards.
CGTGATCGTGCTCAGCCTGCTGCGCCAGGCGCTGGGCACCCAGGCGGCGCCGCCGAACCAGGTCATCGTCGGCCTGAGCCTGTTCTTGACGTTCTTCGTGATGGGGCCGACGGTGGACCGCGTGCACGCGCAGGCGTGGCAGCCCTACGCGGCCGGCGAGATCGGCTTCGAGGAGGCGCTTTCGCGCGGCGAGGGGCCGATGCGCGAGTTCATGCTGCGCCAGACGCGCCAGAGCGACCTGCAGCTGTTCGCGCGCCTGGCCAAGCTGCCCGAGGGCACGCCGGCCGAGCAGGTGCCCATCAAGGTGCTGGTGCCGGCCTTCGTCACCAGCGAGCTGAAGAGCGCGTTCCAGATCGGGTTCCTGATCTTCATCCCGTTCCTCGTCATCGACATGATCGTCGCCAGCGTGCTGATGAGCCTGGGCATGATGATGCTCAGCCCCGTGCTCGTCGCGCTGCCGTTCAAGCTGATGCTGTTCGTGCTCGCCGACGGCTGGAACCTGTTGCTCGGCTCGCTCGCCGCCTCGTTCGCGATGTAGGAAGGAGCCCGCGCCGCGATGGACGCCACCCAGGTCTTCACGGTCGGCCAGCAGGGGCTGACGCTGCTGCTGTTCGTCGCCGCGCCGGTGCTGCTGGCGGTGCTCGCGATCGGGCTCGTCGTCAGCGTGTTCCAGGCCGCCACCCAGATCAACGAGGCGACGCTGAGCTTCGTGCCGAAGATCGTCGGCGCCGTCGTCACGCTCGCCTTCGCCGGCCCGTGGATGATGACGACGCTGGTCGAGTACCTGCAGCGCACGCTGCAGGCGATCCCGTCGGCGGTCGGCTGACGACTCGCCCCGGCTCGGCCGTGCTGACGTTCACCGACGCCCAGGTGCTGGCCTGGCTGGCGCCGCTGCTGTGGCCGTTCGTGCGCGTGCTGGCGCTGTTCAGCGCGCTGCCGGTGCTCGGCACGCGCACGGTGCCGGTGCGCGTGCGTGTCGCCCTCGCCTTCTTCGTCGCGCTGGCCGCGCAGCCGGTGCTGCCGCCGCTGCCGCCGGAAGTGGCCACGATTGCGCTCGACGCGCCGGCGGCCGTGCTGCTCGTCTTGCAGCAGGTCGTCGTCGGTCTGGCACTCGGGTTCGCGGTGCGCATCGTGTTCGCTGCCGTCGAGTTCGCCGGCGAGATCGTCGGCCTGCAGATGGGGCTGAACTTCGCCGGCTTCTTCGACCCCGTGACGGCGAGCCAGTCGACGGCCACCAGCCGCTTCTTCGGCACCACGGTGGCGTGGCTGTTCGTCGTCGTCAACGGCCACCTGCTCGTGATCGCGGCCGTCGTGCAGAGCTTCGCCGCGTTCCCGATCGGCCCCGAGCCGTTCGCGTTCCTGCGTCAGACCCAGCCGCAGGTCTGGGGCGCCGAAGTGTTCCGCCTCGGCCTGTGGATCGCGCTGCCGATCGTCGCGATGCTGCTGTTCGTCAACCTCGTGCTCGGCCTGATCTCGCGCGTGGCTGCGCAGATGAACATCTTCGCGATCGGCTTCCCGATCACGGTCGGCGTCGGCCTGGTCGGCATGCTGCTGACGCTGCCGACGATGCAGGTGCCGTTCACCGCGGCGCTGGAGGCGATGCTCGAGCGGTTCCGGTAGGCCTCGGGCTGACCGGCTGGGACACCGCCGGTAGCACCGTATCGCCCGCCACGGTGAGCGACCTGATCAGTAGGCAAAGCGACGCCGCCGCGCCTTGCGGCGCGGCGGCGCGGGCTGCGGTTCCGCATCAGGGGAACAGCGCGTCGAACTCCGCTTGCGTCAGCTTCGACCGCAGCACGTCCTTCTGGTCGTCGGTCATCGAGCCGCGGTTCGTCAGCTCCCCGAGCTGTGCGACGCTGAATGCATCGACCTGCGCCAGCGTCAGCTCGGCGACGTTGGCACCGGACATCGCGTTGAGCTGGGAGCTGCCCAGGGCGCCGATCTGAGCCGTCGTCAGCGAGCGGATCTGCGACGCGGTCATCGCGGCGACCTGGGCGGCGTCGAGCTGGGCGACGTTCAGGCCCGCGATCTGGCTGCCCTGCAGCGCCGTGATGTCGATCTCGGCGAACTTCGCGACATCCAGCGCGTTCAGCTGCGCCGCGCTCAGCGAGCGCAGCTGCGACACCTCCAGCGCGCCGACTTGAGCCGCGCTCAGGCCGTTGACGCCCACGCCGAGGCCGGCGATCTGGGCTTCCGACAGCTGGCTCACCTTGTTGCCGAGGTTCGCGAGCACCGACTCGGACGGGTCGCTCAGCGTCTGCAGCAGCTGGGCGTCGGTCAGCGAGCGCAGCTGGACGCCCGTCAGCGCGTCGACCTGCGTGCCCTTCAATGCCGTGAAGTCGAGGCTGGCGACCTGGGTCTGGGACAGATCGGCCATCTGGCTGAGCTTCGGCGCGATCAGCGCGACCTGCGCATTGCTCAGCGCCTGCACCTGGTCGGCGCTCAGCGCGTCGATCTGGCGTGCGGTCAGCCCCTGCAGCACCGAGTTCGACAGGCCGGCGATCTGGCCCGGCGTCAGGTTCTGGATGTCGGCGGCGACGGCGATGTCGCGCACGACGTCGAGCTGCGTACCGCCGAGGGCGCGTAGCTGCGTCGTCGTCAGGGCACCGATCTGGGCGGTGGTCATGCTCAGCAGCTGATTCGTGCTCAGCGCCGCGACCTGCGACGTGTTCAGCATCCGGACCTGCTCGGTCGACAGGCTGCCGAGAATGGCGCCGATCTGACCCGCATCGAGCGCGCGCAGCTGCGTGCTGCCCAGCGCCTGCACCTGTCCGGCGGTCAGGAACTGCATCTGCGTGCTGCTCAGCGCCGCGACCTGCGACGGCTGCAGCGCCTGCAGGTCTTCCACCTCGATCGCAGCGACCTGGCCGCCGCTCAGCGCCTGCAGCTGGGCGTCGCTCATCGCGCGCACCTGCGCCGTCGTCAGCGCGGCGACCTGGGAGTATGCGAGCGACGCGATCTGGCTGTTCGTGAACGCGCGCACCTGCGCCGTGCCGAGGGCGCCGACGCCGGCACCGAGGTCGGAAAGCTGTCCGGCGCTGAGAGCCTGGATCTGCGAGCCCTGGAAGTTCGCCTTCAGTGCCGTCACGTCGCTCGCCTCGAGCGCCCGTACCTGGTCCGACGTCAAGGCGCGGGCTTGCGTGCTCGTCAGCGCGCCGATCTGACCGCCGGTCAATGCGCGGATCTGTTCGGTGCCGAGGGCGGCAACCTGCGCCGTCGTCAGCGCCGCGATCGCGGCGTTCGACAGGCCGGCGATCGCCTCGCCGCTGAGCGCCTGCAGCTGCGCGGTCGTCAGTGCGCGGGCCTGCGCCGCCGTCAGGCCGCCGGCCTGCGCGGCCGACAGCGCCGCCACCTGGGTGTTCGACAGCGCCGCGACCTGCGACGTCGACAGCGCCGCCACCTGGCCGGCCGACAGCGCGCCGATCTGGTCCTCGGTCAGCGCGCCGATCTGGCCGGCCTGGATCTTCGTCTTGATCTCGGCCAGGTCCTCGTTTTCGAACGCCTTCAGTTGGTTGGCACTCAGCGCCTTGACGCCGGTGGCGGTCAGGCTCCGCGCCTGCTCCGTGGTCAGGGCACGGATCTGGTCATCGTTCAGGGCCTGGACCTGCTCGGTGCGCAGGGCGGCGATGGCCGCCGTCGACAGCGCGGCGATCTGCTCGCCGCTCAACGCGCCGATCCCGTCGCTGTCGGCGCTCAGCGCACGCACCTGGGCCGCCGACAGCTCGGCGATCTGACCGTTCGTCAGCGCCGCGATCTGGGCGCTGCCGAAGGCGGCCACCTGACGCGTCGTCAGCGCCGCGATCTGTTCCGCCGAGAACGACTGCACCTGGTCGGTGGTCAGCGCCGCGATCTGGTTGGCCTGCAGCGAAGGCAGCAGCGACTGCACCGAGTCGTAGGCCATCGCCTGCAGCTGCGACACCGACAGCTCGCGCGCGGCCGCGGCGGTGAGCTTGCCGATCTGGCCGACACTCAGACTCTGCACCTGGGCGGTGCTCAGCGCCTGGATCTGGTTGGTGCGCAGCGCCGCGATCGCCGCGGTCGACAGCGCCGCGATCTGCTCGTTGCCGAGCGCACCGATGCCGTCGGCGTCGGCGGCGAGCGCCTGCACCTGTGCCGCCGTCAGCTTGGAGATCTGCGTTGCGGACATCGCGCGCAGCTGATCGGAGCTCAGGGCCGCGACCTGCGCCGTCGTCAGCGCGCGCACCGCGTCCGTCGACAGCGCCGCCAGCCGGTCGCCCGTCAGCGCGCCGACGCCGTTGCCGTCGGCCGTCAGCGCACGGACCTGCGCCGTCGTCAGCGCGTTGAGCTGGGCGTCGGAGAGGCTCTGAAGTTGGGCGGCCGTGAGGTTGCGCACCTGCGCCGTCGTCAGCGCCGCGATCGCCGCCGTCGACAGCGCGCCGATCTGGTCGCTGCTCAGCAGGCTGATCTGGTTCGTGCGCAGCGCACCGATCTGGCCGTTGAGCAGCGCGCCCATCTGCTGTTCGGACAGGGCGCCCACCTGGTCCGAGGTCAGCGCCTGGATCTGGGCCGTGTTGAGCGCGCGGATGTTGGCGGTGGCCAGCGCGGCGAACTGGTCGGTGTCCAGCGCCGCGATCTGCGCCGTCGTCATCGAGCGGACCTGGTTGACGCCGAGGCCCTGCACCTGCGCCTCCGTCAGCGCCCGTACCTGGCTGGTGCTCAGCGCCTTGACCTGCGTGGCGGTGAGCTGCCGCAGCTGGTCCGTCGTCAGCGACTGGAGCTGCGACGCCGTCAGCGCCGCCAGCTGCTTCGTGCTCAGCGCCTTGACCTGGTCGCCGAGCACGTCGACGGCGCCGAGCTGCGCCGCCGTCAGCGCCTGCACCTGGGTCGACGTCAGCGCCGCGACCTGCTCATCGCTCATCGAGCGCAGCTGGTCTTCGCTGAGCGTCTGGATCTGCTTGACGCTCAGCGCGCGGATCTGATCGGTCGTGAACGACGTCAGCGCGTCGAGCTGTCCGGCCTTCAGCGCCTGGATCTGCGTCGTCGTGAGCTGTGCATCGGCGCCGGCTTCGAGCGCCCGGATCTGATCGGCCGACAGCACCGCGAGCTGCGCCGGCTTCAGGGCCTTGATGTCGGCGGTGTTGATCGCGAGGATCTGGTCGTACGTCAGCGCCGCGAGCTGGCCCGTCGTCAGCGCGCCGAGCTGGGTCGCGCTCAGGCCCTGGATCTGGCCGGTCGTGAAGCCGAACTGCGCCTGGTACGGCGTGAACGCGGCGAGCTGCGAGTTGCTGAACGACGTGATGACGCCGGGTTCGATCGCCGCGATCTGCTCCGGCGCCAGCGCCTGGATCTGCGCCGCGGTCAGCGTCTTGATCGCGTCGGGCGTTGCCGTGCGGATCTGGTCCGTCGACAGCACCGCGATCTGGTCGACGGTGTAGGACTTGAAGCTCGTGATCGGATCCGACATGGCGATTCCTCGTGAAGGCGGTCAGCGTGGCGGTGTCGACACCGGTGGCCCGCGGCGCCGCGCGGCAGGACGTTCGCGACCCCTGCCGGCGGCCTTGTCGTGGAGCTATCGGCGCCGGGTCGATGGACTTGAGCGGTTTCGGGCATGCGCCTTGCTCACGTGAGCGCTGCCGTTTCGATGGCAGCGCTGAACTCCGTGCAGGAAGCACGGTCCGGCGATCCGTCATGCGTGGGAACGAGCGACTCGAGCGCCCGCTCGAAGTGGCGCACGAAGCGCGGCGTGTCGAACAGCGCGCCGTGCTCGCGCACCGCGCGCAGGTGCTCGCGCAGCTCGCGGCAACGCCGCGGCGCGTGGCCGAGCTGCACCGCCTTGGCCTCGTAGGCGGCGAGGTCGTCGGCGATCAGCTCCGGCAGCCCGGCCGCGGTGAGCAGCGAGCCGGCCATGCGCGAGGCGAACGTCTGCCCCGCGCGCGTGAGCACGGGCAGCCCCATCCACAGCGCGTCGTTGGCGGTGGTGCCGGCGTTGAACGGGTAGGTGTCGAGGAACAGGTCGGCCACCGCGTAGCGCGCGAGGTACTCGGCCGGCGCCGCGCGCCCGGCGAAGACCAGACGCCGCTCGTCGACGCCGTGGCCGATCGCCTCGCGGCGCAGGTTCTCGCGCGCCCAGGGGTTGTCGGCGAGCAGCCACAGCACGCTGCCCGGCACGCGGCGCAGGATGTTCATCCATGCGGCGAACACCGACGGCGTGATCTTGTAGTTGTTGTTGAAGCAGCAGTAGACGAACGCGTCGTCCGGCAGCCCGCAGGCCGCGCGCGCGGGCGCCGGCGCGCTCGCGCGGCGGCGGTCGCTGACCTGGTAGACGTCGGGCAGGTACAGCGGCCGTTCGGTGTAGAACGCCTGCGCCGGCTCGGGGATCAGGAAGCGGTCGGCGACGACGTGGTCGATGAACGGCAGCCCGGTCGTCGCCGGCAGGCCGAGGTACGTGACCTGCACCGGCGCCGGGCGCCGCGCGAGCATGTCCGGCCGCGCGCCGAGCGTCTGGCCCTGGAGGTCGACGAGGACGTCGATCTCGTGCTCGCGGATCAGCCGCGCCGCCTGCTCGTCGTCGAGCGCGTGGATCGGCACGAAGTGATCGAACGCGGCAGCGACGCGGCGGCGCAGTGCCGAGCCGTCGTCGCGGCTCCAGTCGAAGCCGTAGACCTCGAAACGCTCGCGGTCGTGCAGCTCGAACAGCTCCACCGTCAGCATCGCCACCGGGTGCAGGCAGAAGTCCGACGAGCAGTAGCCGACGCGCAGCCGCCGGTGGCCGTAGGGGCGCGCCGGGGCGAGCCGCGGCAGGTCCGGGCGCACCTTCTGCGCCACGTAGCGCTGCGCCGCGTCGAGCTGCTCGCGCGGATCCTCCGACTGGCTGATCATCGCCAGCGCCGAGGTGCACTGGCGCTGCACTTCCACCGGCAGCCCCGGCAGCGGCTCGTAGACCGGCCACTGGCACTGCTTGGCGCGCAGGAACACCCAGTGATGGACGACGTCGGGCTGGTTCGGCTCGATGCGCAGGCTGCGGTCCAGGCACGCCAGCGCGTCGGCGTAGCGGCCCTGGTCCTCGTAGTGGCGGCCGAGGTTGTTCAGTGCCAGCAGCAGCAGGGGGCGCTGCTCGGCGTCGTCGGCGCTGGCGCGGCCCTCGATCCAGCGCCACTGCGCCGTTGCGGCGTCGCTGTCGCCGAGGCGCTCGTAGGTGAGGCCGAGGTTGAACCGCGGTTGCAGGAAGCCCGGCGCGAGGTGCAGCGCCTGCGCGTAGGCCTCGCGCGCGCCGGCCAGGTCGCCCTCGGCGAACAGGATCACGCCGAGGTTGAACAGCACCAGGTGCCGGTGCGGCGTGCGGTTGCGCGCGAGCCAGGTGCGGTACAGGACGGCGGCCAGCGCCGGCGCGCCGCGCGCCGCGAGCGCGCTGGCCGCGTCGAGCAGCTCGAGCAGCCCGAGACGGCCCTCCCAGGCGAGCAGCGTGGCCTGCGTGAACTCGGCCGCGAGCGGCACGGAAGGGGTCTTCGACACGCGTGGGCTCCTTCGGCCGGTCGGGGTGGTCGGCTCGCCCCGGGGGATTGGCCGACACGTGGTCGTCGGCCGGCGCCGGGGCGCCCGCGTCCGCGCTGCCACGCCGGCGGGCGGCAGGGCAGCGACGAACGCCGCGTCGAATGCTAGGAACGGTGCCGCCGGGCCGTTCGCCGGAAACGAACGCCTGCGCGCCCGCAGTTCGGCGCCGATCGGCGCCGCTCAGTCGCCGACCAGCCCGTTGCGGATCGCGTAGACCGTGAGCTCGGAGTTGTTCGCCAGGCCCAGCTTCTCGAGCACGCGCGCGCGGTAGACCGACACCGTCTTCGGCGACAGCATCAGCTCCTCGGCGATGTCGGACAGCCGCTTGCCCGAGGCGATCATCACCAGCGTCTGCAGCTCGCGGTCCGACAGCTTGTCGTGCGCCTGCTGCGGCACGGGCGTGGTCAGGCTCTCGACGAGCATCTGCGCGATCTCGGGCGTCACGTACTTGCGGCCCTGCGCCACCGTGCGCACGGCCTGCACGATCAGCTGCGGGTCGCCGCCCTTGTTGACGTAGCCGTAGGCGCCGGCGCGCAGGGCGCGGATCGCGTACTGGTCCTCGGGGTACATGCTGACGACGAGCACCTTCACCGCGCTGCCCTCGTCCTTCAGCACGTGCAGCACGTCCAGGCCGCTGCGCCCGGGCAGGTTGATGTCGAGCACGAGCACGTCGCACTTCGTCGTGCGCATCAGCGCGCGCAGCTCGCCGTAGTCGCCGGCCTCGCCGACGACGCGGATGTCGGCGGCGTCGGACAGCGTGTCGCGGATGCCGCGGCGGATCAGCGCGTGGTCGTCGCAGAGGATGACGTCGATCACATCTCCCCCCAGGCCGTCGTCGGGTCGTGCTCGAGGTCGGAGTCGATCGCCATCGGCTCGATCACGGTGATCGGCGCCGCCAGCGGCACCGTCAGCAGCAGGCTGGTGCCGCGCGAGCCGCTGGACAGTTCGATGCTGCCGCCCACCGTCGAGGCGCGCTCGTGCAGGCCGCGGATGCCGAAGCTGCGCGCCTTGGCGAGGTCCTGCCGCGTCAGGCCGACGCCGTCGTCGGCGACCTCGAGCAGCAGGTCGCCGCGGGTGAGCGTGAGGTCGATCGTCACGCGCGTGGCGCGCGCGTGCTTGCTGACGTTGGTCAGCGCCTCCTGCGCCGTGCGGTAGGCCACCAGCGGCACACCCGGTGGCAGCGCGGGCATCTCTTCGTGGCTGCTGCGGAAGCGGCAGGCCACGCCGGTGCGCTTCTCGAAGCGCGCGGCCATCCACTGCAGCGCCGCCACCAGCCCCTGCTCGAGGATGGCCGGGCGCAGGTTGTGCATGATGCGCTTGCTGCTCTCGATCGCGTGGCTGACGGTCTCGAGCGCCGACTGCACGCGCTGGCGCACCTCGGGGTCGGCGGTGCGGCGCTCGATCCACGCAAGGTCGAACTTCAGCGCCACCAGCGAGCCGCCGACGTCGTCGTGGATCTCGCGCGCAATCGCGGCGCGCTCGCTGTCGATGCTGGCCTGCAGGTGCTGCGCGAGCTCCGACAGCCGCTGGCGCGACAGCGTCAGCTCGCGGTCGGCGGCCTGGCGCGCGCGCTCGGCCTCGGCGGCGGCGATCGCGTTCTCGAGCGCGGGCGCCAGGCGCGCCATGTTCTGCTTGAGCACGTAGTCGCTCGCGCCCTGGCGCATCGCCTGCACCGCCATGTCCTCGCCGATCTCGCCGGACAGCAGGATGAACGGCACCGCGCGGCCGCTGGCGCGCACCCGCTCGAGCGCCTGCAGGCCGCCGAAGCCCGGCAGGTTGAAGTCCGACAGCACGGCGTCCCACGGCTCGGCGAGCGCGGCGTCGAGCTCGGCAGCGGTGTCGATGCGCCGCAAGTCCACGTCCAGCCCGCTGCGGCGCAGGTGCGTGGCGGCCAGGTCGTGGTCCAGTGGCGAGTCCTCCAGATGCAGCACCCGCAGCCGTCGCGACGCCCCCGGCGTTTCCATGCCGGGAGTATCGCAAAGCGCCCCGGCGCGGATCAGACGTCGCCGGCGCGGCGCAGCGTCTCGACGACCGGACGCCGCAGGACTTCACGCAAGCCCCACCAGCCCGCAGCGAGCGCGAGCACGGCGCCGGCCGCGCCGCCGGCGGCCGGCACCCAGGCCGAGGCGTGCCACTCGAACTGGAACGCGTAGTGCGCCAGCGCCCAGCCGACGACCACCGCCGCCACCGCGGCGAGCACGCCGGCCAGCGCGCCGACGCCGAGCAGCTCGGCGCGCTGCACGCGCGCGAGCAGCGCCCGGCCCGCGCCCATCGCGCGCATGACGGCGAACTCGCGCGCGCGCGCCTCGCGGGTGGCGGTGACGGCGGCGAACAGCACCACCAGGCCGGCGGCGAGGGTGAAGCCGAACAGGAACTCGACGGCGCGGATCACCTGGTCGAGCACGCGCTGCACCTGCGCGATCGACGCCGAGAGGTCGACCACCGTGACGTTCGGAAACTGGCGGCTGAGCGCGTTGTCGAAGCCCGGCCGGTCGGGGGCGCGGAACGCCGAGATCGTGGTGGCCGGCAGCCCGGGCAGCTCGCCGACCGGGAACATGACGAAGAAGTTGACGCGCATCGACGCCCAGTCGACCTTGCGCAGGCTCGTCACCCGGCCTTCGCGCACGATGCCGGCCATGTCGAAGCGCAGCGTGTCGCCCAGGCGCAGGCCGAGCGTCTTCGCCAGCCCCTCCTCGACGCTCAGGCCGTCGGCCTCGTCGGGCACCCAGCGCCCGGCGGCGAGCCGGTTGTGGGCCGGCATCTGCGCGGCGTGGCTGAGGTTGAACTCGCGCTCGACGAGGCGCTGCGTGCGCTCGTCGTCGTAGTCGTCGGGGTTGACCGCGCGGCCGTTGATCGCCACCAGCCGGCCGCGGATCATCGGGTACCAGTCGTAGCGCGTCACGCCGGCTTCGGCCAGCGCCTGGCGGAACGCCTCGCCCTGGTCGGGCTGCAGGTTGATCACGAAGCGGTTCGGCGCGTCCGGCGGCGTGGCCTGGCGCCAGCTCGTGATCAGGTCGGTGCGCAGCAGCACGAGCAGCACGAGCGCGAGCAGCCCCACGCTCAGCGCCGAGACCTGCAGCACCGCGAACGCCGGACGGGCGGCGAGCTGCCGCGTGGCCAGCACCAGCCAGCGCGGCGCACGCGCCTCGGGCACGAGGCGCTTGAGCGCGAGCACGGCCAGCCACGCCAGCAGCGCGAACACGCCGATCGCCGCCGCGAAGCCGCCGACCGCGATCAGGCCCAGCTTGAGGTCGGAGGCCACCGCCAGCAGCAGCAGCGCGAAGCCGAGCGTGCCCGCGGCGAGCACGAACGCGGAGGCCGGCTTCAGCGCGCCGACGTCGCGCCGGATCACGCGCAGCGGCGGCACGCGCGCCAGCTGCAGCACCGGCGGCAGGCCGAAGCCGAGCAGCAGCGTGAGCCCGACGCCGACGCCGAACAGCGCCGGCCAGCCGCTGGCGGCCGGCAGCGCGGCGTCGACGAGGCCGGCCAGCAGCGCGACGAACACGTGGTGCACCGCGAAGCCGAGCGCCACGCCGAGCGCGCTGGCGAGCAGGCCGACGAAGCCGAACTCGATCGCGTAGGCGGGCGCGATCGAGCGCTGCGGCTGGCCGAGCACGCGCAGCATCGCGCAGTCGTCGAGGTGGCGGCTGGCGAAGTCGCGCGAGGCGATCGCCACCGCCACCGCCGCCAGCAGCGCGGCCAGAAGGGCGACAAGGTTGAGGAACTTCTCGGCGCGGTCGAGCGTGAGCTGCATCTCGGGCCGGCCCGACTCGAGCGACTCGACGCGGATGCCGCGCAGCCGCTGGGCGTCGATCTGCTGCTCGGCCCACTGCACGAAGCTGCGTACCGCAGCCTCGCCGGTGCTGCCGCGGCGGTCGTCGGCCGCCACCGCGAGCCGGTAGGTCACGCGGCTGGCGGGCTGGATCAGCGCCGTGGCGGCGAGGTCCGCCTCGTGCAGCATCACGCGCGGCGCGAAGGCCATGAAGCCGGCGCCGCGGTCGGGCTCGACGACGATGATGCGTGCGATCGCGAGTTCGGCGTCGCCGAGCAGCAGCGGGTCGCCGACGCGCAGCTGCAAGGCGTCGAGCAGCCCGGCGTCGACCCACACCATGCCGCGCCCGGGCCCGGCGGCCACCGTCTGCGGCGGCTCGTCGCCACTGCGCACCGCGAGCGTGCCGCGCAGCGGGTACGCGTCGCTCACCGCCTTCACCGCGACCAGCCGCGTCTCGCCGCCGCGTTCGTCGCTCGCACGCGCCATGCTCGGGAAACTGGTCGACGTCGCGATGCGCAGGCCGAGCGCGCGCGCCTGCTCGACGAACGCCGGCGGCGCCGGCTTGTCGCTCGACAGCACGGCGTCGCCGCCGAGCAGCTGGCGCGCGTCGCGGCTCAGGCCCTGGCTCAGGCGGTCGGCGAAGAAGCCCACCGCGGTCAGCGCCGCCACCGCGAGCAGCACCGCGACGACGAGCAGCCGCAGCTCGCCGGCGCGGAAGTCGCGCGCGGTCTGCCGCCACGCGAGCGCGAGCGGTGAAGCGGAGCCGCTGAACATGGCGGGCACTGTAAGCGCGCCGGCGCCGCGCTGCCGGCGGCAGGACATTGGTGGCCGACAATGCGCGGGCCCGCTTCGCCCCGCCCGCCATGGCCGCCCTGCCCTTCACCGCATCGCTGACGCTGTCGACCGCGCAGACGGTGCTCGAGATCGTCGCCACCGGCGCGTTCGCGCTGTCGGGCGTGATCGAAGGCGCGCGCAAGCGGCTCGACGCGGTCGGCGTGGCCGCGGTGGCGATGCTCGCCGCCTTCGGCGGCGGCACGCTGCGCGACGTGCTGCTCGACCGGCGGCCGTTCTTCTGGGTCCAGCACGCCGGCTACACCTGGGGCGTGATCGCGCTCGCGCTGGGGGCGATGCTCGTCGTGCGGGCGCGCCACCTGCAGCCCACCGAACGCGCGATGCAGTGGCCCGACGCGCTCGGCCTGGGCCTGTTCGCCGCCAGCGGCACGCAGATTGCGCTCGCCGCCGCGATGCCGCCGCTCGTCGCAGTGCTGATGGGCGTCGTCACCGCCGTCTTCGGCGGCGTGCTGCGCGACGTCGTGTGCAACCAGATCCCGGCCGCCTTCAGCGACCACCGGCCCTACGCGGTGTGCGCCTTCGCCGGCGGCTGGGTCGTCGTCGGGCTGGCGGCCGCGGGCGTCGGCGCGACGGCCACGCTGGTGGCCGGCGCCGCCGTCGCGATGGGGCTGCGCGTGCTCGCGCTC